>NZ_JAPFCE010000141.1:0-2396 GCF_026240895.1 Pseudomonas sp. DCB_AW | reverse complement strand
CGAAGAGGCCGGTGGCAGCGGCACAGCCCTACTGTGTTTTCACCGGCCTCTTCGCAGCACAAGGCTGCTCCTACACAAAAAGCACAAAGGCGACCCGAAGGTCGCCTTTGCTATTTATAACGATCGAAATCGTTACTTTTTCTTACGCACATAGAGGACCAGGTTGTGGTCCACCAGTTCGTAGCCATGCTCGGCCACGATCTCGCGCTGACGCTTCTCGATTTCTGCGTCCATGAACTCGATGACTTCACTGGTCTCCACGTTGACCATGTGGTCGTGGTGACCGCCATCCGCCAGTTCGAAGACCGCATGACCGCCGTCGAAGTTGTGGCGAACCACCAGACCCGCCGCTTCGAACTGGGTCAGCACGCGGTAGACGGTGGCCAGGCCGACGTCCTCACCAGCTTCCATCAAGGCCTTGTAGACATCCTCGGCACTCATGTGACGCTGCTCGGTAGAATCGAGCATCTGAAGGATCTTTACTCGAGGCAGGGTAACCTTGAGACCGGCTTTGCGTAATTCGCTATTTTCAACCATGGTCAGCTTTCTCGCCGATGCTGCTTCGCAGCTTCTCTTAATACGGGTATGATCGGGGTTTACGTTGTCCAGCCAAGATAGTGGAAGTCGCCCACCGATGCAAAACACCAAGCTCTTGCTAACCAGCCTCACCCTAGTGGGACTGCTCGCACTCGCCGGTTGCTCGTTTCCCGGGGTTTACAAAATCGACATCCAGCAGGGCAATGTCGTCACGCAGGACATGATAGACCAATTACGCCCGGGAATGACCCGACGGCAAGTAAGGTTTATCATGGGCAACCCCCTGATTCAGGACACGTTCAACACCAACCGTTGGGACTACCTGTACAGCCTGCAGCCTGGTGGCGGAAAACGCCAGCAAGAGCGCATGAGCATTTTCTTCAACGAAAGCGACCAGTTGGTCAGCCTGTCTGGCGACTTCATGCCAGGTGTCAGCCGCGACCAGGAAATCCTCGGTGGCAGCAGCGACACCACGGTCAGCCCGGCGACCCAGCCAGAGCAGGCCACGCCGCAGCCTGAAGAGAAACCGGCCAAACCCGGTTCGGTGGAAGAATCCATCCAGCGCGAGATCGACACCATCGAGACCACCCCGGTCCCGACGCCGGCACCGCTGGAAACCTCCCCGCAGTAAGCGCGGCGGTCATAAAAAAGCCCGGGCCTTGGCCCGGGCTTTTTTGTGCGCCACTGCTCAGCTATTGAGCTGCTTGGCGCGCTGGCAGAAGGCATCTACCAAGGTGTTGGCGGCCTGATTGAACAGCGGCCCCAACGTGGCCCGCACCAGCGGCCCGGCATAATCGAAGGACAAGTCCAGGCTGATCTTGCAGGCCTTCTCGCCCAGTGGCTTGAACACCCACACACCGTGCAGCTGGGAGAACGGCCCCTCTTCCAGGTTCATTTCGATGGACTGCCCAGGCACCAGCACATTGCGCGTGACGAAATGCTGGCTCATGCCGCCTTTGGCAACCTCCAGCTTGGCGCGCATGTGCGTGTCACTGGCCTCGATGACCGTCGATGCCGAGCACCACGGCAGAAATTGCGGATAGCTGGCCACGTCATTGACCAGATCGTAAAGCGCCTGGGCGGGATACGGCAGCAGGGCGGAGCGTTGAATATGGGTAGTCATCCAGGCGTCACTTCCAAGGCTGGGTGGCGGCGCTTCGCAGCGTGCCAAAAGCAGGTTCTGTACCTACGACAGGGCCTGTATTGTCCGGTATTCATTGCGGTGGCTCAAGCACACCGAAATCCCATAGCCGACCACGCATCGAGTTGCCTATAATGCCGCCCCTATGGCTAAACAAAAGAAACATCCGACCGGGACCATCGCGCAAAACAAGAAAGCGCGACACGATTACTTCATCGAACACAAGTTCGAGGCCGGGCTGGTCCTGTCCGGTTGGGAAGTAAAGAGCCTGCGGGCCGGCAAGGCGCACCTGACCGACAGCTACGTGCTGCTCAAGGATGGCGAAGCCTGGCTGTTCGGCAGCCACATCACCCCGCTGACCACGGCCAGCACCCACGTCATCGCCGACCCTATCCGCTCACGCAAGCTGCTGCTGAACAAGCGCGAGCTCGAGCGGGTGGAAGCGGCCGTGGCGCAGAAAGGCTACACCTGTGTGGCCTTGGCGCTGTACTGGAGCAAGCACCTGATCAAGTGCGAGATCGCGCTTGGCAAGGGCAAGAAGGAATTCGACAAGCGCGACACCGTGCGCGAACGCGATTCCAACCGCGAGCTGCAGCGTGCCGTGCGTAACAAGGGCAAGGAAGACTAGATCTTCTTTAGCCTGTGAGGGCCTCTTCGCGGGGCAAGCCCGCTCCCACAGTTAACCCACTGCCTTCAAATTCGGTGGGTTACGTGTGGG
>NZ_JAPFCE010000140.1:0-2537 GCF_026240895.1 Pseudomonas sp. DCB_AW | reverse complement strand
CCCACAATGTTCGCGCATGCCCTGTAAATAGGGGCATAACGCGGTCGGTGTGGGAGCGGCCTTGTGCCGCGATGGGCCGCAGAGCGGCCCCGGCATTCTTAAGTGAACAGCATTACCGCCGAGGCGGGGTTTTTCAGCAATCGGTATCAGCCTTTGTAGGCAGCGACCGATTTGGTGATCGCAGCACGGGCGGCGTCGGCGCCGTCCCAGCCTTCGATCTTGACCCACTTGCCCTTCTCGAGATCTTTGTAGTTCGCGAAGAAGTGCTCGATCTGCTGGATCAGCAGGGCTGGCAGGTCGGTGTATTCCTTAACGTCGACATACAGCTGCGACAGCTTGTCGTGCGGCACAGCGATGACTTTGGCGTCGCCGCCGCCGTCGTCGGTCATGTTCAGGATGCCAACCGGGCGGGCACGGATGACCGAGCCTGGGGCAACTGGGTATGGGGTCACGACCAGCACGTCGAGCGGGTCACCGTCGTCGGCCAGGGTGTTCGGGATGAAGCCATAGTTGGCTGGGTAGAACATCGGGGTAGCCATGAAACGGTCGACGAACAGGGTGTCGCTGTCCTTGTCGATCTCGTATTTGATCGGCGCGTGGTTGGCCGGGATCTCGATGGCGACGTAGATGTCGTTCGGCAGGTCTTTGCCCGCCGGAATCTTGCTGTAGCTCATTGGGCAGTGCCCCCGTAGTTGACCAAAAAGTGGCGGCGATTATAGGCACATTCCGCATGGGCATGCCACGCTTGGCCTGATGTGCGGCCGCGTCAGGCGTGGCCTTCGCGGTAATCGGGGTGTTCGGCCTGCAACTGGCTCAGGCGCGCCAGTGGGTCTTGGCGGTAGAACAGCGACAGTTGCTGGTAAACCTGCGGATACGCCTGCTGCAACAGGTCGGGGGCGCTGAAGAAGTATTCGCTGGTGACGGCGAAGAATTCTGCAGGGTTTTCTGCCGCGTACGGGTCAATGGGCGTTTCGGCGTCGGGGTTCAGGTCCAGCTGGCGGTTGAGGTCGTCATAGGCCTGTTGCATGGCCCTCGCCCACTCATCCACGGGCATGCCACTGTGCAGCGGCGGCAGGCCGTTGGCGTCGCCATTGAGCATGTCGAGCTTGTGCGCCAACTCATGGATGACCAGGTTGTAGGCCTCCCAACCACCACTGGCCAGCACCCCGTTCCAGGCCAGGATAACGGGCCCCTGTTGCCAGGCTTCACCGCTGTGTTCGCCGTCCCACACATGCTCCACACCACTGGTATCGCGGTGGCGCTGAGGGCTTTTGAAGTCGTCGGGGTAGAGGATGATTTCGTGGAAACCCTGGTACCAGTTCAGGTCACCCAGGTGCAGCAGTGGCAGCTGCGCCTGGGCAGCGAGGAACAGGCGCTGCTCATCGCTCAGCTCGACACCGGGTAGGGTGGTCAGGTGCTTTTCAAGCAGAAACAGGATGCAGGCTTCACGCAACCAGCGATCTTCTTCATCGCTGATACCGTCGAGCAACGGCAGGTGTTGGCGAACCGCCTGCCATTGCTCGGCTGTGATCGGGTAGCGCTTCAGGGTGCGCCGACGCCGCCAGGCGCTGAAAGACCACATGGCTGGGGTCAGTGAGCCTTGGCGGCACGGCCCAGGCGACCGCGCAGCAGGCCGAGCACCATCGGCACCAGCGACAGGAAGATGATACCCACCACCATCAGCGACAGGTGCTGCTTGATGAACGGCACATTGCCGAAGAAGTAGCCCAGCGTCACCAGGCCTCCGACCCACAGCAACGAACCGGCGACACTGAAGCCCAGGAAGCGCGGGTAGTGCATGTGGGCAATACCAGCGACGAACGGCGCGAAGGTACGCAGGATGGGCAGGAAGCGCGCCAGGGTCACGGTCTTGCCGCCATGGCGTTCATAGAATTCGTGCGTGCGTTGCAGGTAGTCGCGGCGGAAGATCTTCGAATTGGGGTTGTTGAACAACCGCTCGCCGGCCGTTCGGCCAATCACGTAGTTGGTACTGTCGCCCAGGATCGCCGCCGCCATCAGCAGGCCCGCCAGCAGGACAGGGTCCATGCCGCCACCGGCCGCCACGGCGCCGGCGATGAACAGCAGCGAATCACCTGGCAGGAACGGCATCACCACCAGGCCGGTTTCGCAGAAGATCACGGTGAACAGGATGGCGTAGATCCAGGGACCGTAATTGGTGACCAGCAGATCGAGGTAGGCATCGAGATGCAGGATAAGGTCCAGCGGGTTGAAATCCATGTACAGCACCTGTGTTCTGGGGCGTAGGCTCGGTTACCAGGGGATGGGTAAATTTTCACACATGACAAGTGGGGCATTATACGGCGAAGTGAGGATCATGCCCGGGGAGTTTGTAGCGGCGGGTTACGGAAGGGGAAGATTCATACTGCCTGTACCGACTTCACTCGGCAGGCCCACCCATACCTCTGGCCATACGCAATCCTTGTAGGAGCAGCCTTGTGCTGCGAAGAGGCCGGTGCCAGCAGTAGAGATTAACAGTGGCGGTGCCCAGGCCCAGCTGGACATTGCCCAGACCAACC
>NZ_JAPFCE010000014.1:0-112116 GCF_026240895.1 Pseudomonas sp. DCB_AW | reverse complement strand
CGCGGCGCTTAAATTATAAAAAAAAATGTAAAAGAATGTTTACAAACCCATTTTTAAACCCCCACCCGCCCCCCGTGTGGGCGCGGTTCTCCCCGCGAATGCGGCGGTGAATCCACCATCGCATTCGCGGGTAAACCCGCTCCCACAGGGGTCAGTGTGTGCTTGTAGTTTTGTGTTCAGGCTCGCGGATTTTGTACCAGGCCACATACAGCGCCGGCAAAAACAGCAGCGTCAGCAAGGTGGCCACGATGATCCCGCCAATCATGGCGTAGGCCATCGGCCCCCAGAACACCTCGCGAGCAATCGGGATCATGCCCAAGCTGGCCGCGGCCGCCGTCAGCAAGATCGGCCGCCGCCGGTGGTTGGTGGCCTCCACCACCGCATCCCACGGTGACAGCCCCTGCGCCTCGAACTCATCGATCTGGGTCACCAGGATCACCGAGTTACGAATGATGATACCGGCCAGGGCCAGAATCCCGAGAATGGCCACAAAGCCCATCGGCGTACCCGTAGGCACCAACGCCAGCACCACCCCGATCAAGCCCAACGGCGCCACGCTGACCACCAGGAACAGCTTCTGCACGCTGTGCAGCTGGATCATCAGGAAGGTCGCCATGAGGAACAGCATCAACGGAATGACCTTGCGGATCGGCCCTTGCGCCTTGGCGCTCTCCTCCACCGTACCGCCGGTCGCCACCTCGAAGCCGACCGGCAGTTTGCTGGCGAACTCGTCGATCTTGGGCTTGAGCTGAGCCACCAGGTCGGTGGGCTGGATGTCACCATTGACCGACGCCTTGATGGTGATGGTCGGCTTGCGATCACGCCGCCAGACCAACGGCTGTTCCAGCTCGTAACGCACCGTGGCGAAGGCCAGCAGCGGAATCGAGGTGCCATTGGGGGTGAGGATCTGCAGGTTCTGCAAGGTATCGGGCGAGCCACGCTCGCTGTCTTCGGCGCGGGCAACCACGTTGACCAGGTAGATGTTGTCGTTGACCTGGGTAATCGGCACGCCGGTGACGATGCTGTTCATCACGTTGGCCACGTCTTCGGACGACAGCCCCAGCTGACGCGCTTTGTCTTGGGCAATCTCGATGCGCAGCACTTTGCCCGGCTCGTTCCAGTCGTAGATCATCTCGCCGATGTGCTCGTTGGCATCGAGCAAGGTGGCGAGCTCGATGGCGTGCTTGCGCACCTGGTCGATGTCCTGGCCGCTGACCCGGTACTGGATCGGCCGGCCCACCGGCGGGCCCATCTCCAGCGATTGCACGTTGGTGCCGATGCCGACGAACTCTTCGCGCAGCAGTTTCTGCAGGCGATCCATCATGCCCTGGCGCTCTTCGAAGCCTTTGCTGACGATCACCAATTGCGCGTAGTAGGGGTTCTGCAATTGTTGGTCGAGGGGCAGGTAGAAGCGAATCGCGCCCTGGCCAATGTAGGTGCTCCAGCGCACCAGGTCCGGGTCGTCCTTGATCCTGGCCTCCAGCCGGTCGACGACTTTACGGGTCTCTTCGATCGAGGCGTTTTGCGGCAGGTTGAGGTCGACCAGGATTTCGGGGCGGTCGGATGATGGGAAGAACTGGTTCTGCACGAAGCGCTCGCAGAATATCGCCAGCGCGAACAGCAGCACGGTGCCAATGATGGTCAGCCAGCGGTTGCGCATGCACCACAGCAGGCCGCCCTCGAATGCCCGGCCCACGCGCCCAGGTTCGGCCTCGTGGGCTTTGACCTTGCTGCTGAGGATATGCACGCCCAGCACCGGGGCGAAGAACACCGCCACCACCCACGACACGATCAACGCCACGGCGATCACCGCGAACAGTGTGTAGGTGTACTCACCTGCCGAACTGGCGTTGAGCCCGATCGGCACGAAGCCGGCCACCGTCACCAGGGTACCGGTCAGCATCGGGAACGCCGTCGAGGTGTAGGCAAAGGTCGCGGCCTGCTCTTTGCTCTCGCCCATTTCCAGGCGTGTGACCATCACCTCCACGGTGATCATCGCATCGTCCACCAGCAGGCCCAGGGCGATGATCAAGGCGCCCAGCGAGATCCGTTGCATGGTGATGCCGCTGTACTCCATGAACACGAAGACCATGGCCAGCACCAGCGGGATCGAGCAGGCCACCACCAGCCCGGCGCGCACGCCGAGGCTGACGAAGCTCACCGCCAGCACGATCACCACAGCCTCGAAGAGTGCGCTGGTAAAGCCACCCACCGCCTGCTTGACCACCACGGCCTGGTCGGACACGGTGTGCACACCCACCCCCACCGGCAAGTCGGCGATCACGCTGTCCATCTTCTTCTTCAGCGCGGCGCCGAACACCTGGATGTTACCGCCCGCCTTCATGCCGATGGCCAGGCCAATGGCGGTCTGGCCGTTGTAGCGGAACATCGGTGACGGCGGGTCGACGTAGCCGCGCTCGATATCGGCAATGTCGGCAAGGCGGAAGAAGCGGTCATTGATCCTCAGGTTGACCGTTTCCAGGTCCTTTTCAGAGGCGAACTGGCCGGTGGTCCGCACCGAAATACGTTCGGGGCCCGCCTCGATCACCCCTGCTGGGGTCACCGCGTTCTGCGATTGCAGCGCCTGCATGACCTGGCGCTGGTCGATACCCAAGGCCGCCAGTTTGCGGGTGGAGAAGTTCAGGTACAGCACTTCGTCCTGGGTGCCGACCAGCTCGATCTTGCCGATGTTGGGCACTTCGCGCACTTCGGCGCGGGCCTGCTCCACGTAGTCCCGCAGTTGCCGCAAGGTCAGGCCATCGGAGGTGAAGGCGTAGATCGAACCGAACACATCACCGAATTCGTCGTTGAATGCCGGGCCCTGGATGCCCTCGGGGAACTGGCCGCGGATGTCCTGGATCTTCTTGCGCACCTGGTACCAGATGTCCGGGATGTCCTTGGCCTTGGTGGTGTCGCGCAGGTACACGTAGACCGTTGACTCGCCCGGGCGGGTGTAGCTTTTGGTGTAGTCGAGCGAGTCCAGCTCTTCGAGTTTCTTCTCGATGCGGTCGGTGACCTGATACAGGGTTTCATCCTGGGTCGCACCGGGCCAGCGGGTCTGGATGACCATGGTCTTGATGGTGAACGACGGGTCTTCCTCACGGCCCAGGTTGAAGTAGGAAAAAATCCCCATCAGCAAGCCGACGAACATCAGGTACCAGACGAACGATTGATGCTTGAGCGCCCATTCGGACAGGTTGAAGCTTCCTTTCATTGCGCATCCTCGTCGAAGGTGACCTTCTGGCCAGGCTTGAGGCTGTTGACGCCGGCAGTCACCACGCGCTCGCCTGGCTGTACGCCGGAGGCGATGACGATGTGTTCGCGGGTGCGGTCGATCAAGGCGACATCCCGGGTCGCCACGGTTTTCTGCTGCGTGTCGATCACCCACACCTGGGTTTTGCCGTCACGCTCGAGCAAGGCGCTCAGGGGCAGCTCACTGCGCGGCGTGACCGCAGAGCTCAGGCTCACGCTGATCGCGGTGCCAAGGTGGAAGGCGGCCGGTGTGCTGGCCAGGGTCAGGCGTGCACGCCGGGTGCGCGTGGTGGCGTCGGCTTGCGGTTCCAGCTCGCGCAACGAGGCCGTGGTGTTGATGCTGGGGTCGAGCTGCGAGGCCACGGTGAAGGTGAGGCCCTTGTCGAGTTGCTCGCCCAGGCCGATCGGCAGGTCGATCACGGCTTCCTTGACGTCTGGCCGGGCCAGGGTCACCACAGCCTGGCCCGCCGTTACCGTTTGCCCAGCTTCGGCCTGCCAGGCAGTGATCACCGCCGCGTGGTCGGTGCGCAGGGTGCTGTAGTCAAGCTGGTCTCGCGCTTGGCTGACCGCCGAGCGTGCCTGTTCAAGCGCCGCACCGGTGGTTTTCAGGTTGGTCTGGGCAATGTCCAGCTGGGCCTGGGCACCGACACCGCGGTCGTACAGCTGCTGCTGACGGCGCGCGTCGGCCTGGGCGTTTATCCACTGCGCCTGGACCTTGGCCAAGTCGCCTTCGGCGGCACGCAACTGGTTCTGCTGGTCGGTGGGGTCGAGGGTAGCCAGTGTGTCTCCAGGCTTCACCTGCGCCCCCACATCAAGCCAACGCCGGGCAATACGCCCGGACACGCGAAAGCCCAAGGTGCTCTCGAAGCGCGCCTGAATGCTGCCGGCAAAGCGCCCAAGTTGCGCTTGCACCTGCGGTTCGACCTTCACCGAAAGCACCGGCCGAACGGGCTCGACCGCTTCTTCCTCAGAGCTGCAAGCAACCAGCAACAGCCCGACCGGGAGCAATAACAGCAAGCGCTTCATGGCGCATCCCCCGCAGCCTTTTCATCGATTTTTTCCACCTGCATGCCGGGGTGCAGCAATTGCCCGCCATTGACCACCACGGTCTCGCCGCCTTTGAGGCCGTTGGCGACCACGACCTTGCCGGTGAGGTAGCGCGCTACTTCAACCTTGCGCAGTTCGACCTTGTCGCCCTCGCCCACCACCCAGACGGCAGGCTCATGCAAGGCCTTGGTCAAGGCCGACCAGGGCAGCTCGATGCTGGAACGCCCCTGGGTATTGGCAGTGGCCGTCACCGGTGAGCCCAGCTGCATCCCGGGCGGCACGTTGCGCAGGCCAACCTTGACCTGCACCGTGCCACTTTGGGCTGAAACGGTTGGCGTCACTTCGCGAACGAAGCCTTGCGCCTGGACGTTGGGGTCATCGAGCAGCTTCACGATCACCCCCTCATCGCTTGGCGGTGCCACCAGCAACGATTCATACACGTTGAACACTGCATCGCGGTCGCCATCGCGGGCGAAGCCGAAGATCGGCATGGTGGCCTGCACCACTTGGCCGACCTCGGCCTGGCGCTCGGTGATCACGCCGGCGGCTTCGGACACCAGCGCGGTGTAGCTCAGCTGTTCATTGGCATTGGCCAGCTGCGCCTGGGCGGCCTTGAGCGCGCTCTGGTTGCTGCGCAACGCGGCTTCGGCGGAGTCGTACTCGCTCTGGCTGGTATAGCCTTTGGGCAGCAGCTTTTGCTGACGCACGAAAGCCGCGGCCGTCTGCGTCACGCGCGCTTGGGCGGCGAACACCTCGGCCTTGGCCGAGTCGACGTTGTTCTGCAGGTCTTTCGGGTCTAGCCGTGCCAGTACCTGGTTGGCCTTGACGTGATCGCCCACATCGACGCTGCGCGAAATAATCTTGCCGCCCACGCGGAACGACAAGTCGGTTTGCACCCGCGCTTGTACGTCGCCGGTCAGGGTCACCCTGGCAGCGAAATCGGTAGGCTGGACCTGTTGCACACCGACCCGAGGCAGCGTCTCGGGGGTTTCTTCCTTGCTACAGCCGGTGAGCATGTACAGCACACTCAGGCCTGCCAGCACCAGTGGACGCGTCACCCTCATGCAGGCTCCTAGCTTGCGCACAAATGATTTGTGAGATGCGACTGTCAGCGTAGTTCAGGGTTCAGCAAACATCACTGATGGAGATCACTCGAGTATTTTCGGCGCTGGTGCGGGCCTCTTCGCGGGTGAACCCGCTCCCACAGGGACTGTGCAAATGCTGAATCCTGCGTAGCACCTGTGGCAAACATCACTGACGGAGATCACTCGAGTATTTCCGGCGCTGGTGCGGGCCTCTTCGCGGGTGAACCCGCTCCCACCGGGACTGTGCAAATGCTGAACCCTGCGTAGCACCTGTGGCAAACATCACTGATGGAGATCACTCGAGTATTTCCGGCGCTGGTGCGGGCCTCTTCGCGGGTGAACCCGCTCCCACAGGGACTGTGCAAATGCTGAACCCTGCGTAGCACCTGTGGCAAACATCACTGATGGAGATCACTCGAGTATTTCCGGCGCTGGTGCGGGCCTCTTCGCGGGTTCACCCGCGAAAAGGCCGGTACAGACAACCACAAGCCCCCTGCCATATCCCGAAACCATCCAACGCACTTTTGCGGTTTCACATCCACTACCTTGGAGAGGTCACTCTTCAAGGAAGAAACCAATGCCTCGGGCTCAATCACACCTGCTTCGACGTGGTCGTTATTCAGAACTCGGCAGGCTGTACCTGCTTACTACTGTTACCCATCAACGCAAGCCGCTGTTCAATGACTTCCAACATGCCCGATTAGTTATTCATCAACTGCGACAATCCGATCATGACCACGCCTGCCGGTCATTGGCCTGGGTACTGATGCCGGACCATCTGCATTGGCTGATCGAGTTGAAAGGCACGACGCTGGGTACATTGATGCGCAGATTCAAATCCAGATCCAGTCTGGTTTTGCATCAGGCGGGGGTTGAGCATGATCCGGTGTGGCAGCCTGGGTATCAGGACCGGGCATTGAGAAGGGAGGAAAGCATGGTGCATGTAGCCCGGTACATTGTTGCCAATCCGTTGAGGGCTGGATTGGTCAGAAGTGTCCGGGACTATCCACACTGGGATGCGGTATGGCTTTGAATCGGTGCTGGGGTTTTCGCGGGTAAACCCGCTCCCACAGGATTTGTGCAGTTTCTAGAACTGCACTTGCCTGTAGAAGCGGGCTTGCCCGCGAAGCGGTGGGTCAGACCGACGCAGCAGCTGCCGTCGGGCGCTTGACCTGTGGCTGCGACACGTTCGCCGCAGCCCCTTCTTCGATGGCCTGCTGAATCGCCTTGCGACGGTGCTCTTCAGCGCGGCGGCTGAAGTACCAGACCATGAAGGTCACCAGCGACACCGACAACAGGATCAGGCTGGCCACGGCGTTGATCTCTGGCTTCACGCCCAGGCGCACCGCCGAGAACACTTCCATCGGCAAGGTGGTCGAGCCCGGCCCGGACACGAAGCTGGCCAGCACCAGGTCATCCAGCGACAGGGCAAAGGACATCATGCCGCCCGCCGCCAGCGATGGCGCGATCATTGGGATGGTGATCAGGAAGAACACCTTCCACGGCTTGGCACCCAGGTCCATCGCCGCTTCCTCGATCGACAGGTCCAGCTCACGCAAGCGCGCCGACACCACCACCGCCACGTACGCCGCACAGAACGTGGTATGGGCGATCCAGATGGTGACAATGCCACGCTCTTGCGGCCAGCCAATCATCTGCGCCATGGCCACGAACAGCAGCAACAGCGACAGACCGGTGATCACTTCGGGCATGACCAGCGGCGCGGTGACCAGGCCGCCGAACAGCGTGCGGCCTTTGAAGCGGGTGACCCGGGTCAGCACGAAGGCCGCCAGGGTACCCAGCGCCACCGCTGCCACCGCCGTGTAGCAGGCGATTTCCAGCGAGCGCATCACCGACCCCATCAGCTGGGTGTTGTCGAGCAGGCCGACGTACCACTTGATCGACCAGCCCCCCCACACTGTCACCAGCTTCGAGGCGTTGAACGAGTAGATCACCAGGATCAGCATCGGCAGGTAGATGAACAGCAAGCCGAGCACCAGCATCAGCTTGGAGAAACTGAAGCGCTTCATGCCCTGCCCTCCATTTCTTTGGCCTGGCTGCGGTTGAACAGCAGGATCGGCACGATCAGGATCGCCAACATCACTACCGCCAGCGCGGACGCTACCGGCCAGTCACGGTTGTTGAAGAACTCTTGCCACAGCACCTTACCGATCATCAGGGTTTCCGGGCCGCCCAGCAGTTCTGGGATCACGAACTCGCCCACCACTGGGATGAACACCAGCATGCAGCCCGCGATGATGCCGTTTTTCGACAGCGGCACGGTGATCTTCCAGAAGCTGTTGAAGGTGCTCGAACCCAGGTCCGATGCGGCTTCCAACAGGCTCGGGTCGTGCTTCACCAAGTTCGCGTACAGCGGCAGGATCATGAACGGCAGGTACGAATAGACCACGCCGATGTACACCGCCAGGTTGGTGTTGAGAATCTGCAGTGGCTGGTCGATCAGCCCCAGCCACAGCAGGAAGCTGTTAAGCAGCCCGTTGTTGCTGAGGATGCCCATCCAGGCGTAGACGCGGATCAGGATCGCCGTCCAGGTCGGCATCATGATCAGCAACAGCAGCACGGTCTGCGACTCTTTGCGGGCGTTGGCGATGGCATAGGCCATCGGGTAGCCGATCAGCAGGCACAGCAAGGTGCTGAAGAAGGCCATCTTCAACGAGCCCAGGTAGGCCGAGATGTACAGCTCGTCTTCGGTCAACAGGCCATAGTTGGCCAGGTTGAGCACCAACTGGATCTTGTCTTCGACGTAGCTGTAGATCTCGGTATACGGCGGGATCGCCACGTCGGCTTCGGCAAAGCTGATCTTCAACACGATGAAGAACGGCAGCATGAAGAACAGGAACAGCCAGATGAACGGCACGCCGATCACCAGGTGCCGCCCCTCCGGGGTCAAGCGCTGGAAGGCTCGCTTGAGCTTGCGCAGTTTCATGACCGCAGTACCACGCCGCTGTCGTCTTCCCACCACACGTACACCTCATCGCCCCAGGTCGGACGCGTGCCCTGGCGCTCGGCGTTGGCCACGAACGACTGGACGATCTTGCCGCTCGGCAGCTCGACGTAGAACACCGAGTGGCCGCCCAGGTAGGCGATGTCGTGCACCTTGCCGCGCGACCAGTTGTGCTCGCAGGTCGGTTGCTGGGTAGTGACCAGCATCTTCTCCGGGCGCAGCGCGTAGGTGATGTGCTTGTCTTCGACCGACGTGGTGATGCCGTGGCCAACGTAGATCTTGCGCTCCAGTTCAGGGCTGGCAATGATCGCGTGGCCTTCGGCGTCGTCGACCACTTCACCTTCGAACAGGTTGACGTTGCCGATGAACTCGCACACCAGGCGGCTGGTCGGGGTCTCGTAGATGTCCACAGGCGAGCCGATCTGGGCGATCCAGCCCAAGTGCATGATGGCGATGCGCTGGGCCATGGTCATGGCCTCTTCCTGGTCGTGGGTCACCATCACGCAGGTCACGCCCACGCGCTCGATGATTTCCACCAGCTCAAGTTGCATCTGCGAACGCAGCTTCTTGTCCAGGGCGCCCATCGGCTCATCGAGCAACAGCAGTTTCGGGCGCTTGGCCAGCGAACGCGCCAGGGCCACACGCTGGCGCTGGCCACCCGACAGCTGGTGCGGCTTGCGCTTGGCGTACTGGGTCATGTGCACCAGCTTGAGCATCTCGGCCACACGGGCGTCGATGTCCGCCTTGGGCAGCTTGTCCTGCTGCAGGCCGAAGGCGATGTTCTGCGCCACGGTCATGTGCGGGAACAGCGCGTAGGACTGGAACATCATGTTGATCGGCCGCTCGTAGGGCGGCATCTCGGTGATGTCGACGCCATCGAGCAAGATCCGCCCTTCGGTGGGGCGCTCGAAGCCAGCCAGCATACGCAGCAAGGTCGATTTGCCGGAACCGGAGCCACCCAGCAGGGCAAAAATCTCACCCTTGCGGATTTCCAGGGACACATCGTCCACCGCTACCGTTTCGTCGAACTTTTTCGTGACCCGGTCGATCTTGACCAGCACCTGCTTGGGTTGCTGGCCACCCTCGAGGGCTTTCTTATAGGCTCCGGAGGCAACTGCCATGAGTGAAACTCCCAACAAGATTTTTGTGCCCGCGCGGCCTGTTCTGCAGGGGCCGCGGCGGGTCTGGATTGTTACTTGCCCGACTTGACCTTGGTCCAGCTACGGGTCATCAAGCGTTGCACCTTGGGCGGCAACTCACTGTTGACGAACATCTTGTCCAGCACTTCCTGCGGTGGGTAAACCGCGGCGTCAGTCCTCACGGCCTGGTCCATCAGGTCGCCAGCCTTGGGGTTCGGGTTGGCGTAACCGACGTAATCACTGACCTGGGCGATAACCTCAGGTTTCAGCAAATAGTTGATGAAGGCATGGGCCTCTTTGACGTTCTTGGCGTCCTTGGGGATCGCCAGCACGTCGAACCAGAGGTTGCCGCCTTCTTTGGGAATCGCATACGCCAGGTTCACGCCCTTCTTGGCTTCTTCGGCGCGGGCCTTGGCCTGGAAGATGTCGCCAGAGAAGCCCGCCGCGACGCAGATGTCGCCGTTGGCAAGGTCGGTGATGTACTTGGACGAGTGGAAGTAGGTGACGTAAGGGCGCACCGCCAGCAGCTTCTGCTCGGCAGCCTGGTAGTCCTTGGGGTTGCTGCTGTTGGGGTCCAGCCCCATGTAGTTGAGCACCGCCGGGAGCATTTCGTCCGCCGAGTCGAGGAAGGCCACACCACACTTGGAGAGCTTCTTCATGTTCTCGGGTTCGAACAGCACAGCCCAGGAATCGATGGTGTCGACGCCCAGCGCAGCCTTGACCTTTTCAACGTTGTAACCAATGCCGTTGGTGCCCCACAGGTAAGGCACGGCGTACTGGTTGCCCGGATCGTTCTTCTCCAGGCGTTTCATCAGCGCCGGATCCAGGTTGGAATAATTGGGCAGCAGGCTTTTGTCGAGCTTCTGGAACGCGCCCGCCTTGATCTGCTTGCCGAGGAAATGGTTGGACGGCACTACCACGTCATAGCCGGTGTTGCCGGCCAGCAGCTTGCCTTCCAGGGTTTCGTTGGAATCGAACACGTCCTGCACGGGCTTGATACCCGTTGCCTTCTCGAAGTCCGCGAGTGTGGTCGGGCCGATATAGTCGGACCAGTTGTAGAAATGCACCGTAGGCGCCGCTTGGACGCTGCATGCCAGCGTCAGGCCCGCTCCAGCCATCAAGGCCTTGCGTAATACAGAAATAGACAAGTGGGTGGTCCTCACAATCAGTGCCTGGGTAGCGGCAATGTGGCCGCACACGCAAAACCGGCGCGCAACTTACCTTCGCAGCTTCGATGCCGCAATCATCAATTGCCTTTCATGGCCTCTGGGCCGGGCAACCCCGGCCCAGAGCGCCTCGCATCGGGCTTACTTGCCCGACTTGATCTTGGTCCAGCTGCGGGTGATCACACGCTGCACAGAAGCGTCAGGCGCAGCGATCGCGTACAGCTGCTTCTTCACTTCGGCAGGCGGGTAGATGCTCGGGTCGCTGGTGATGTCTTTGTCCACGAACGCGGTGGCAGCAGCGTTGCCGTTCGGGAAGCGCACGGCGTTGGTGATCTCAGCCATGATTTCCGGCTGCATCAGGAAGTCCATGAACTGGTAGGCCGCGTCTTTATGCTCGGCATCTTTCGGGATGGCGACCATGTCGTAGAAGGTACCGGCACCTTCTTTCGGAATGACGTAGTCCACTTTGACCTTGTCGCCAGCTTCGTGGGCGCGGGCCTTGGACTGCTCCAGGTCACCCGAGTAACCGACGGCTACGCAGATGTTGCCGTTGGCCATGTCGCCGATGTACTTGGAGGAGTGGAAGTAGGTGATCGAAGGACGGATCTTGAGGAACAGGTCCTCGGCGGCCTTCAGGTCTTCCTTCTTGGTGCTGTTGCTTGGCAGGCCCAGGTAGTGCAGCGCGGCCGGGATCATCTCGGTCGGCGCATCCAGGAAGCTCACGCCGCAGCTCTTGAGCTTGGCGATGTTCTCAGGCTTGAACACCACGTCCCACGAATCGATCTTGTCCACGCCCAGCGCGGCCTTGACCTTCTCCGGGTTGTAGCCAATGCCGATAGAGCCCCACATGTACGGGAAGGCGTGCTTGTTGTCCTTGTCGCTGGCATCGCCAACGGCCTTGAGCAGGTCGGTGTCGAGGTTCTTCCAGTTCGGCAGTTTGGAACGGTCCAGTTCCTCATACACGCCAGCCTTGATCTGCTTGGCCAGGAAGTTGTTCGAAGGCACGACGATGTCGTAGCCCGACTTGCCTGCCAGCAGCTTGGCTTCCAGGGTTTCGTTGCTGTCGAAGACGTCGTACTTGACCTTGATGCCGGTCTGCTTCTCGAACTTGGCGATGGTGTCCGGAGCGATGTAGTCCGACCAGTTGTAGACGTTCAATACCTTGTCTTCAGCCTGAACAGCGGTCGCCATGGCACCCATCAGGGCGGCGGCCAGCAACGTCTTGCCCATTTTCTTCATGCGTCATGCTCCAGATTTTTTTGATTAGCCATCCGTTCAGCTGCCAGGTCCCGCAGTACACGCGTCGGGCGACTGAAACAGTCGCTAGTCTGGCAAGTTACAAGGCGCTGTTTCAAGGAAAGCAGCCCCTTGTAACCAACTAATGTCACAACGCTAGCCTAGCAGGTGCTCATCTGATCGCTTCGAGGGTCAGGTCGAGGCACTTGCGCGCCTTTTCCACCAGCTCGTCGATCTCTGCATGGCTGATTACCAGTGGTGGCGCGATGATCATGGTGTCACCGACCGCACGCATGATCAGGCCGTTCTCGAAGCAGAAGTTGCGGCAGATCATGCCCACGCCCTTGCCTTCGTAACGGCTGCGGGTGGCCTTGTCCTTGACCAGCTCGATCGCGCCGAGCAGGCCCAGGCCGCGTACCTCGCCCACCAGCGGGTGGTCTTGCAGCTCACGCAAACGCTTTTGCAAATACGGTGCCGCTTCTGTGCGCGCCTGCTCGACGATTTTTTCGTCGCGCAGAATGCGCAGGTTTTCCAGGCCTACGGCGGCCGCGACCGGGTGCCCTGAATAGGTGAAGCCGTGGTTGAAGTCGCCGCCTTCGCTGATCACCTTGGCCACGGTGTCACGCACGATCACACCGCCCATGGGGATGTAACCGGAGGTCAGGCCTTTGGCGATGGTCATCAGGTCTGGCTTGAGGTCGTAGTAGTCGGAGCCGAACCACTCGCCGGTACGGCCGAAACCGCAGATCACTTCGTCGGCCACGAACAGGATGTCGTACTTGGCGAGGATCTCCTTGACCTTCGGCCAGTAGGTTTCTGGCGGGATGATCACCCCACCGGCACCCTGGATCGGCTCGGCGATGAAGGCGGCGACGTTGTCTTCGCCGACCTCGAGGATTTTCTTCTCCAGTTGCTCGGCAGCCCACACACCGAATTCGTCCGGGCTCATGTCGCCGCCCTCACCGAACCAGTACGGCTGCGGAATGTGCACGATGCCCGGAATCGGCAGGCCGCCCTGCTCGTGCATACCGCTCATGCCACCCAGGCACGCACCGGCGAAGGTGGAGCCGTGGTAGCCGTTGATGCGGCCGATGATGGTCTGCTTGTGCGGTTTGCCCTTGAGCGCCCAATAGTGACGGACCATGCGCAGCACGGTGTCGTTGCCTTCGGAGCCGGAGCCGGTGAAGAACACATGGGTCATGCCTTCCGGCGCCACGTCGGTGATGGCTTTGGCCAGTTCCAGCGCAGGCGGGTGGGCGGTCTGGAAGAACAGGTTGTAGTACGGCAGCTCGCGCATCTGCTTTTCGGCAGCCTGCACCAGCTCTTCACGGCCGTAACCTACCGCCACGCACCACAGGCCGGCCATGCCGTCGAGGATCTTGTTGCCCTCGCTGTCCCACAAATGCACACCCTGGGCCTTGGTGATGATGCGCGGCCCCTTTTCCTTCAGCTGTTTGTAGTCGCTGAAGGGCGCGAGGTGGTGCTCGCCGCTCAGGTTTTGCCATTCACGGGTTTGCGGGTTTTTGACGCTCATGTGCTTCTCCGTTATCCGACAGCCGCGCTCCTGCGGCACCAGGGTTGATCAGACAGCAAACAGCAGGAACTCACGCTCCCAGGAACTGATGACGCGTTTGAAGTTTTCGTGCTCGGCGCGTTTGGTGGCGACGTAGCCAGTGATGAACTTCTTGCCCAGGTATTGGACCAGCGCACGGCTGATTTCCATGCGTTCCAGGGCGTCTTCGATGGTCAGCGGCAGGCGCAGGTTGCGGCGTTCGTAACCGCGGCCCTGCACCGGTGCACTGGCTTCGATGCCTTCGACCATGCCGATGTAGCCGCACAGCAAGCTGGCGGCGATGGCCAGGTAAGGGTTGGCATCGGCGCCCGGCAGGCGGTTCTCGACCCGGCGGTTTTGCGGGCCGGCATCCGGTACGCGCAGGCCGACGGTGCGGTTTTCTTCGCCCCACTCGACGTTCACTGGCGCCGAGGTGTCGGGCAGGAAGCGGCGAAACGAGTTGACGTTGGGGGCGAACAGCGGCAGCGCTTCGGGGATGAACTTCTGCAGGCCACCAATGTGGTGCAGGAACAGCTCGCTCATGCTGCCGTCTTCGTTGCTGAAAATATTTTTGCCGGTGACCACATCAACCACGCTCTGGTGCAGGTGCATGGCACTGCCCGGCTCGCCGGTCATGGGCTTGGCCATGAACGTTGCGGCCACGTTGTGCTTGAGCGCGGCCTCGCGCATGGTGCGTTTGAACACCAGGATCTGGTCGGCCAGGTGCAGGGCGTTGCCGTGACGGAAGTTGATTTCCATCTGCGCCGTGCCGTCTTCGTGGATCAGCGTGTCGAGGTCCAACTGCTGCAGTTCGCACCAGTCATAGACGTCCTCGAACAGCGGGTCGAATTCGTTGGCGGCCTCAATCGAGAACGACTGGCGGCCAGTTTCCGGGCGGCCCGAACGGCCTACCGGAGGCTGCAGCGGGAAGTCCGGGTCTTCGCTGCGCTTGGTCAGGTAGAACTCCATCTCGGGCGCGACGATTGGCTGCCAGCCTTTGTCAGCGTAGAGCTTGAGCACTTTTTTCAAGACGTTGCGCGGCGACAGTTCGACCGGGTTGCCCTTCTTGTCGTAGGTGTCGTGGATCACCTGCGCCGTCGGCTCGATGGCCCAGGGCACCAGAAACACGGCGTCTTCGTCGGGGCGGCAGATCATGTCGATGTCGGCCGGGTCGAGCAGTTCGTAATAGATGTCGTCGTCGACGTAGTCACCCGTCACGGTCTGCAGCAGCACGCTCTCAGGCAGGCGCATGCCTTTTTCGGCGATGAACTTGTTGGTCGGCGAGATCTTGCCGCGCGTGATGCCGGTCAGGTCGCTGATCATGCATTCGACTTCAGTGATCTTGTGCTCTTTCAACCAATCGGTGAGCTGGTCGAGGTTGTTACTCATAAATACCTCAGGAGGTAAGGTGGTCCGCGCCTTGATTCTGGATGGAGAAGATTGCTAAAGCAAAAACCCCCACGCAGGAGCACAGTGGATACACTGAAAACAAGCGTGTCCGTAATGAGTTTGAAGGGCAGGAAGGCGAATCGAGGCGTGTGAAGCCGCTACGGGGAATGGTCCGAGTGCGCCAAGCGTCAATTATTGCGGCCAGGGCGGCCACACCGTTGACGGTGCGTGCATGAACGACAGGGGTACCCGATGGCACTGCGCAGGCAGTGCTTTCAGGTCGCGACAAGCGGACCATGTGACCCTCGTATTATTGTGTTCTGGGTTGAATCCGAGCTTAGCCTTGTTCATTTTTTTACACAACACCTCCGTAAAAAATAAAACACGGCACGCTTGAGATAGCCCTTCACGCGGGAAATAGCGGATAATGGTTCGCCCCGATATGCAGCAAATCTGCCGTAGATGTGCCATTTCAGGGCATCATGGGGTTGGCTTGACATCAGTAGGGCTTTTCGATTGACTGGTCTTGCAAGCCCCCCTTGATTGATATTTTTAACAACAAAGGTGTTGCATCATGTCGGTACCCCCGCGTGCCGTTCAGCTTAACGAAGCGAACGCGTTCCTTAAGGAACATCCTGAGGTTCTCTACGTTGACCTTCTGATTGCAGATATGAATGGTGTGGTGCGCGGCAAGCGCATAGAGCGCACCAGCCTCCACAAGGTTTACGAGAAAGGCATCAACCTGCCGGCCTCCCTCTTCGCCCTGGATATCAACGGTTCCACCGTCGAAAGTACCGGCCTTGGCCTGGACATCGGCGACGCCGACCGCATCTGCTATCCCATCCCCGATACGCTGTGCAACGAGCCGTGGCAGAAACGCCCCACCGCACAGCTGCTCATGACCATGCACGAGATCGAAGGTGAGCCGTTCTTCGCCGACCCTCGTGAAGTGTTGCGTCAGGTTGTCAGCAAGTTCGACGACATGGGCCTGACCATCTGCGCCGCGTTCGAGCTGGAGTTCTACCTGATCGACCAGGAGAACGTGAATGGCCGCCCGCAACCGCCGCGCTCGCCGATCTCGGGCAAGCGCCCACAGTCGACCCAGGTGTACCTGATCGACGACCTCGACGAATACGCCGACTGCCTGCAGGACATCCTCGAAGGCGCCAAAGAGCAGGGTATTCCGGCCGACGCCATCGTCAAGGAAAGCGCCCCTGCGCAGTTCGAAGTCAACCTGCACCACGTCCCAGACCCGCTCAAGGCCTGTGACTACGCGGTGCTGCTCAAGCGTTTGATCAAGAACATCGCCTACGACCATGAAATGGACACCACGTTCATGGCCAAGCCCTACCCGGGCCAGGCAGGCAACGGCCTGCACGTTCACATCTCCGTGCTGGACAAAGATGGCAACAACATCTTCACCAGCGAGGATCCCGAGCAGAACGCCGCGCTACGTCACGCTGTCGGCGGTGTGCTCGAGACCCTGCCCGCGTCCATGGCGTTCCTCTGCCCGAACGTCAACTCGTACCGTCGTTTTGGCGCACAGTTCTATGTGCCGAATGCACCGAGCTGGGGCCTGGACAACCGCACCGTCGCGCTGCGCGTGCCGACCGGTTCTGCAGACGCCGTGCGCATCGAGCACCGGGTAGCCGGCGCCGATGCCAACCCGTACCTGATGATGGCGGCCGTGCTGGCCGGCGTGCACCACGGCCTGACCAACAAGATCGAGCCGGGTACGCCGATCGAAGGCAACTCGTACGAGCAGTTGGAGCAGAGCCTGCCGAACAACCTGCGCGATGCCCTGCGCGAGTTGGACGACAGCGAGATCCTCAACAAGTACATCGATCCGAAGTACATCGACATCTTTGTCGCGTGCAAGGAAAGCGAGCTGGAGGAGTTCGAGCACTCGATCTCCGACCTCGAGTACAACTGGTATCTGCATACCGTGTAACTGAAAACGCCGCCCACAAGGGCGGCGTTTTTCTGAGACCGGTGTCGCCTGCTTCGCGGGGCAAGCCCGCTCCCACAAGTCCTCCGCATGGCTCAGGCCTAGTGAGATTCCTGTGGGAGCGGGCTTGCCCCGCGAAGAGGCCGGTACAGGCTTACAAGGACTTCTCGAAAATCTTGGAGTTGCGCTGGTAGTTGTACAGCGATGCCCGCGCCGCCGGCAGCCGCTCCACGCCACTGGGCGCAAAGCCCCGCTCGCGGAACCAGTGCGCAGTCCGCGTAGTTAACACGAACAACGTATTCAGCCCCATCTGCCGCGCACGGCTCTCGATGCGCTCCAGCAACTCATCGCCCCGCCCGCCATGCCGGTACTCCGGGTTCACCGCCAGGCACGCCAGCTCCCCCGCCTCGGAATCGGCAATCGGGTACAGCGCTGCGCACGCGATGATCATGCCCTCGCGCTCGACCACACTGAACTGTTCGATTTCCCGCTCCAGCACCTCGCGCGAACGGCGCACCAAGATGCCCTGCTCTTCCAGCGGGCTGATCAGCTCCAACAGGCCGCCCACATCCTCGATGGTCGCCTCACGCACGACTTCGAACTGCTCCTGCGACACCAGCGTGCCGCCACCACCGCGGGTGAACAGCTCGGTCAGCAGCGCGCCGTCTTCGGCATAACTGACGATATGGCTACGCGCCACGCCGCCCTTGCAGGCCTCGGCGGCCGCATCCAGCAATTCGCCCTGGTAGTCGCTGCCCAGGCGCAGCAAATGCGGCGCCACCTGCTGTGGGCGCAGCTCACGCACCAGCTTGCCCTGCTCATCCAGCAGGCCCGGTTCGGCGCCGAACAGCAGCAGCTTGTCGGCACCCAGCTCGATGGCCGCGCGGGTGGCCACGTCTTCGCAAGCCAGGTTGAAAATTTCGCCTGTGGGCGAATAACCCAACGGCGACAGCAATACGATGGAACGCTCGTCGAGCAGGCGGCTGATGCCTTTGCGGTCGACCCGGCGCACTTCGCCGGTGTGGTGGTAGTCCACACCCTCGAGCACACCGATCGGCCGCGCCGTGACCAGGTTGCCGGACGCCACACGCAGGCGCGAGCCCTGCATCGGCGAGGCGGCGATGTCCATCGACAGGCGTGCTTCGATGGCCAGGCGCAGGGCACCCACGGCATCGATCACACAATCCAGGGTCGCCGCATCGGTGATGCGCATGCCACGGTGGTAGTGCGGGGTCAGGCCACGGTCGGCCAGGCGGCTCTCGATCTGTGGGCGCGAGCCATGCACCAGCACCAGCCGCACGCCCAGGCTGTGCAGCAGCACAAGGTCGTGGACGATGTTGCCGAAATTAGGGTGGTCCACCCCATCGCCAGGGAGCATGACTACAAACGTGCAGTCGCGATGGGCATTGATGTACGGGGAAGCATGACGCAGCCAGTTGACGTAATCGGGCATGACAGGGCCTGTGGATAAGTGGACGGAGAACGGCGATACAGGGGGCGTTCAAGATCATCGTCGGAACAGGCTTGCGGTCACGCGCGGTCTCCTCTAAGCAGGAACGAATAAGCTCAATGGACGTTTAGTGCAGGCAATAGTGCCGAATCAAGTCTCGCAATAGACGCACGGTAGGCTCGATTCGTGACATTTCCAGGTACTCGCCGGGCTGATGGGCACAAGCGATGTCGCCAGGGCCCAGCACAATGGTCTGGCAGCCCAGCTGCTGAAGATAAGGTGCTTCGGTGCCAAACGCTACCGCTTCGGCGCGGTGACCGGTCAGGCGTTCGGCCACCTGTACCAGCTCGGCGTCCGCCGCCTGCTCGAAGGCAGGCACTTCCGGGAACAGCGGGGCATAGTCGATGCGCACCTCGAACCGCTCCGCCACCGGCGCCAGCTTCTGGCGAATCGCTGCCCGCAGTTGCTCGACATCCATCCCCGGCAACGGCCGCAGGTCGAATTCCAGCGCGCATTGGCCGCAGATCCGGTTGGGGTTGTCGCCGCCATGGATGCAGCCGAAGTTCATCGTCGGTGTAGGCACGGTGAACTGTGGGTTGCGGTAGGTTTGCTGCCATTCGCCGCGCAACTGCATCAGTTCGCCCATTGCGGCGTGCATAGCCTCAAGGGCGCTGCGGCCGAGGGACGGGTCCGACGAATGGCCGCTGCGCCCGAGGATGTCGATGCGGTCCATGAGGATGCCCTTGTGCATGCGGATCGGCCGCAGGCCCGTGGGCTCGCCGATCACCGCGGCGCGGCCCAACGGTTGGCCGGCCTCGGCCAAGGCACGGGCGCCGGACATGGAGCTTTCTTCGTCGCAGGTGGCGAGAATCAGCAGCGGCTGCTTGAAGTCATGCTCCAGCAACGGCACCACCGCCTCGATGACCAAGGCGAAGAAGCCCTTCATGTCGCAGCTGCCCAGGCCAACCCAACGGCCATCGACCTCGGTCAGCTTCAGCGGGTCGCTCGACCACAGCTGCTCGTCGTAGGGCACGGTGTCGCTGTGCCCCGCCAGCACCAGGCCACCCGGGCCGGTGCCACGGCTGGCCAGCAGGTTGAACTTGCCGGGGCTGACCTGCTGGATGTCGCACGTGAAACCCAAGTCACCCAACCAGCCGGCCAGCAGGTCGATGACCTGACGGTTGGACTGGTCCAGCGCAGGCTGGGTACAACTGACCGAAGGTGCGGCGATCAAAGCGGCGAACTGGTCTTTCAGCGTCGGCAACGGCATGCCTGTACTCCTCGGAAGCGTTGCCCATCATAGGACCATCTGCCGTCTGGAATAAACCGTTGCCGGCCGACTCCTGTAGACTCTCTGCCAACGAGCCCCTCCTTCGAGCCTGCGATGCACAAAGAAACCGAACTCAAGCTCCGCGCCAGCCGCGAGACCCTTGCCGCCCTGCGTGAGCACCCCCTGCTGAAAAAGCGCAACAAGTCCGGTTGGCAGACCCGTGAACTGCTCAACCAGTACTTCGACACCCCGGAGCGCGAGCTTTCCGCCGCCCGTGTCGCCCTGCGCCTGCGCCGCGATGGTGATGCAATCATCCAGACCTTGAAGTGCCGCGGGCAAAGCGTGGCCGGGCTGTCCGAGCGCAACGAGTACGAGTGGCACCTGGACAAGGTCAAGCTCGACCTGAAAAAGCTCGACGGCACCTGCTGGCCCGAGCAGTTGGCTGCGCTCGACAAGAAAACCATCAAGCCGCTGTTCACCACCGACTTCAGCCGTGAATACGCCGAAATCGCTTGGGGCCGTGGCAAGAGCAAGGTCGTGATCGAGGCCGCGCTGGACCAGGGCTTCGTGATCGCCGGCAAACGCAAGGAAGAAATCTGCGAGTTGGAGCTCGAGCTGCGCGAAGGCGCACCTGAAGCCCTGCTGGAACTGGCCGCCGAGCTCGCCGCCAGCCTGCCGCTGATGCCTTGCGACATCAGCAAGGCCGAGCGTGGCTACCGCCTGCTGGAGCCCGAAAGCTACGAGCTGGGCCTGCCCCAGACCGAGCTGGACGCCGAAATGGCCCTGGACGATGCCTTCGCCGCCCTCGCCTGGCAGTTGCTCGGCAGCAGCCAGCGCCTGGCCGAGCAATACCGCCACAATGGCCACTGGCGCCTGCTGCAGGACTGGGTGCAGTCCCTGGCCGAACTGCGCGCACTGGTCGCCAGCCTGGGCCAGGCCGCACCGCGCGCCACCACCCGCGAACTGCGCGCCAGCCTCGACGCGCTGCTGGAAGACTGGCGCCCACTGGTGCAGGCCGGCAACGATGACGAAGACATCCGCCGCGCTGCGCCTGAGCAATTTGCCGAAGAACTCGAAGACGTGCGTTGGGGCCAGTTCTCGCTGGAAACCTCGCGCTGGCTGCTGGCCCGTGGCTGGACCGTCGAGCGCAAAGGCCGTGGCGAACGCCAGGGCAAGGCGCAGCTGGCCAGCTGGATGGCGCACCTGCTGGGTGAAGAAGGCCGTTCGCTGAAACTGCCGCTGTACACCCAGCGCCCGGAAGACCTGGCCGAACAGCTGCCGCGCATCGAACAGCTGCTCGCCTGGCTGCACCATGCCCGCCAGGTGCTCGAAGCGCCGCAGATGGACCGCCTGTACGGCGACCTGAAAAAGCTGCACGAGCTGGCTGAACTGCCGCTGTCCGAAACGCCCGACGAGCTGCTTGAAGCCCGTATCGAGCAGGCCCGCGCGGTTGATCAAAGCCGTGGCTGGAAGTACCTGCTCAAGGCTTGATCGGCGTCGCTAGCCCTGTAGGAGCAGCCTTGTGCTGCGAAGAGGCCCGTTTTGCCACAGATTTTTTCTGGTCAAACCGGCCCCTTCGCAGCACAAGGCTGCTTCTACAGATCGTGTGCTATCTCGACAGTGGCAGGCTGGTGGTGGATTTGATCTCCGAAAGCGCCACGATCGAATTGACCTCCTGAATCCCCGGCACATTCGACAGTTTTTCGAAGAAAAACCGCTCATACGCCTCAATGTCCGAGGTAACGATACGCAGCAGGAAGTCCACCGAGCCCATCAGCACGTAGCACTCCAGCACCTCCGGAAAACCTCGGATCGCCTCGGTGAACTCGGTGAAATTGGAGCGACCGTGCGCGTTGAGCTTCACCTCTGCAAAAATCTGCGTGTTCAGGCCGATCTTCTTGCGGTCGAGCAACGTCACCTGTCCACGTATCACCCCCTCCTCCTTCAGCCGCTGGATGCGCCGCCAGCAAGGCGACTGCGAAAGCCCCACACGCTCGGCGATCTGTGCGCTGGACAGCGAAGCGTCCTCCTGCAGCAATTCAAGGATGCGCCGGTCATAGGCGTCCAGTTCGCTGTGCATGAATAATTCTCCAAATCACGACAATTCGAATAGATCAATCTGCCATACCGGCCAATTAGTCGAATCATAGCGAAAAAATACCCGCCTCAACGTGCAAGAATTTCTCCCACATTTGCGGAGACCAGCATGAACGCACTGCCACGTACCGACGCCTGGGCCGCCAGCAACGCCCACAGCACCGTGCACTACCGCCTGCAGGCCGAGGCCGAGCCCGACAGCTTATGCCGGGTGCTCAACCTGTTTGCCTTGCAGTTTCTGACCCCGCATCACGTGCAGGTCAGCCAACAGGATGACTGGCTCGCCATCGAGATCGGCATTGGCGGGCTGAGCTGGCACCGGGCCGAGGTGATTGCGCAAAAATTGCGCAACTTGGTGTGCGTGGGCGACGTAAGCCTGATGAACCTGGCGCGCGTGGAGCTGGCGGTGGTCTGACACCGCAAGATCCAGAAACCCTTTGCCCGCCGTAAGCGCACCACACCCGGCTAGCCTTCAACAGGACTCCCCACCTGGCAAGGACGCCGCCATGCATACCCCCGACAACCAAGCCCTCGACCTCAAGCGCCTGCTCCAGGCCTTGCTCACCGACCGGCACCTGGACGCCAGCGACACCCTGCTGGTACTGCAGCAGGCCGCGTCACGGCCGACCTGCCACCCTCTGGAGCTCATCGCCGCCCAAGGCCTTGAAGACCGCAAGCACCCCGGACAGCCCTTGGACCTGGACCGCCTCTGCCAATGGCTGGCTGACAAGATCGGCCAGCCGTTCCTGCGCATCGACCCCATGCAACTCGACATGGCCCAGGTCAGCGGGCTGATCTCCCCCGCTTTCGCCCAGCGCCATGGCATTCTCGTCGTCGCCGCCGACCCTTCCGGCGTCACCGTGGCCAGCGCACAGCCCTATCAGGATGACTGGCAAGCGGACTTGGCCAGGAGCCTGGGCAGGCCCATCCGCCGCGTGCTGGCCAGCCCGCTGCAGATACGCCAGCTGGGGCAGTCGTTCTTCCGCCTGGCCCAATCGGTACAGGGCGCGCAGCACCAGCAGTCAGCCAGCCTGGGCGAGCTCGAACACCTGCTGGAGCTGGGCAAACGCCAGGCCGAAGCCAGCGCCGACGATGCTCACATCGTGCACATCGTCGACTGGCTGCTGCAGTACGCCATCGAGCAACGCGCCAGCGATATCCACCTGGAACCCCGCCGCGAAAAAGGGCAGCTGCGCTACCGCATCGACGGCCTGCTGCACACCGTCTACGCCTTCCCCGCGGGCGTCACCCTGGCGCTGGTCAGCCGCCTCAAACACCTCGGGCGCATGGATGTGGCAGAGAAACGCCGGCCACAGGACGGCCGGTTGCAAAGCCGCCTTGCCGGCGGCGGCGAAGTGGAATTGCGCCTGTCGACCTTGCCGACGCCCTTTGGCGAAAAACTGGTACTGCGCCTGTTCGACCCGCAACAGCTGCATGAAGGCTTCGACCGCCTGGGCCTGGAAGGGCAGCAACTGGAGCAATGGCGCGCGCTGCTGGGCCAACGCCAGGGCATCATCCTGGTGACAGGCCCCACGGGTTCAGGCAAGACCAGCACGCTCTACGCCAGCCTCAAGCTGCTGGCCACCCCGCAAGTCAACCTGTGCACCATCGAAGACCCCATCGAGCGGCTAGAGCCGGCCTTCAACCAACTGCAAGTCCAGCCCGCACTGGGCCTGTGCTTCGCCGACGGCGTGCGGGCGATGCTGCGCCAGGACCCAGACATCATCATGATCGGCGAGATCCGCGACCGGGAAACCGCCCTGGTGGCCGTACAGGCAGCCCTCACCGGGCACCTGGTGCTGTCGACCCTACACACCAACGATGCCTGCGGCGCGATCACCCGGCTGCAGGAACTGGGCGTGGCTGATTACCTGATCAAGGCTACGCTGATCGGGGTCATGGCGCAGCGCCTGATTCGCACCTTGTGCGGCGATTGCCAGGGTTGTGCCTCGGCAGCCAGCGGTCAGCCCTGCCGCACCTGTCGCGGTACCGGTTTTCAGGGCCGTACCGGCCTGTTCGAACTGTTGATGCCCAGCGAAAGCTTGCGCGCGCAGATAGGCCCACACACCGACCTGGCGCAGTTGCGACGCCAAGCGCTGACCGAAGGCTTGGTAGACCTGCGCCGTTGCGGGGAGGCGAAAGTGGCCCGGGGCCTGACCGCTACAGAGGAAGTGCTAAGGGCCTGTTCCTGAGCAAAAAACCCTTGTATTCAAGGAACTTGCACCCCCTCGGCAGGATCAAACCGCGCATCTTCAACCCTCACCCTTCGAGGTGTTTCAACATGCGTCTCAAAACCGCCATCGCGACCGCTGCCTTGCTTTCGCTGCCAATGGGCTCCGCCATGGCCGATACCTTCTGGCGTAACGTGATTTCTTCCGGTGCAACCACGGCGTCGACCTACCTGACGTCGAAGGATCACAAACTGGTAATGGCCGCGCAGGACGACGCCGGCAGCTTCGTGGCCAGTGAAGGCGCAATCCGCGGGCCGTTCCTGGAATCGGCGATGCGCCAGGTGCGCGCTGAAAACCCAGGGATGCAGGCCAGCGACATGGAACTGGCCAATGCCATTCTGGCCAAGAACGCAGTGTCAGAATAGGTATCTGCTGCCGTCAGTTCTAGTCTCGGCCAGACTAGAACTGATCAAAGCTCTTCATCCCAGATACTCTCTATCGCCTATCTGCCTAGGAGGCGTAATACTTGCAGATAGTTGTCCAGATGCTCTTGTTCGGGCGTTTACATTAGCCGCAATAAATGCCCCATACGTATTCCTGTCATTGAAAATGCCGGAAAAAAGACCGGCCCCAACGACGACTTTATAGCGCCCGGAAAGCTCACCGATTACCGCGCCCGAATAAATTCCTCTTATAGCGTCACTGGCCTGCTGCTCCGCCAGCTGTCGAGCCTCATCCCCGGCAGGCAAATCCTTAAGTTTGAAAAACTCATTATGACGGTGCTGGGCATTAACTATTTGAGTTTTGAGGTTCGATGGAGCTTCTTGATAGGCGCGCTTGTAATCAGCTATCTCCTCCTTCTGTCGCGAAACGTCTCTGTTGGTCACACCCGCTCCTCGAGCGCCTGTAGATCCACCACGCCGATTATTTGTCAAAGAGGCAGTAGGATCATACCTGTTGCTACTAGCACCGCGCGCTGTACGTGATGGACCTTGCGGTGGTGAAGGTGCACGCGGCCGGTTCTGCTGACCGCGTCCACTCATATGCCCCGATGGATCCGTAAAATTGATGGGATCTCCCTCGCAATAGGCGTAGCTGTTGAGTCCACCTAACGAAAATGGACTTAGGCTATCAGGGGAGCAGAATCTCATGATTCTGGGACTATAGACACGAAATCCATTACCCAATATATAACAGCCCAGAATAGAGTCTAGCACGGCCCCCGTGAAGCCTGGACTGGGAAACAAGGAATATACTATGCAACTGTAACCGTACCCGGTGTACGTATACCTATACGAGACACCACCCTGTACTGCCTCAACAACAGAACCAACAGTATCAGTCGATGCCAGACTTGCAACGCGTAGATCGCCTCCTCCCGACCGCTCGCTTAGAAACCGCCCCTCTGCAAATAGCAATGTCTGGCTGGCGTTCTGACCCTTAACTTGAGTCACCAACTGCTGCCCCTGATAAAACAACCTTCGTACGTCAGGCTGCTTTTCCATTGAAACCTCCATTTGCTGGTTCAGATGCTTCAGACATGGATGCTGCAGGAAACTTTGCCAACGCGAAACTAGCAGAATTGTCAGTCCGCCTCTGCGTAGCACCTATTCTGAAACGCGCGTTTCGTCCCTACCGATAAGCCTCCACCGGCACACACGCGCAGAACAAGTTCCTGTCCCCATACACATTGTCGACCCGGTTCACCGCTGGCCAATACTTGTGCTGGCGTACGTGTGCGCTGGGGGCGATGCCTTGCTCCAGGCTGTACGGCCTGTTCCACGGTGCCAACACGTCAGCCAAGGTATGCGGCGCATGCTTGAGCGGGTTGTCTTCAGCCGGCCAGTTGCCTTCCTGAACCTGAGCGATTTCTGCACGGATCGCCAGCATCGCTTCGACGAAACGGTCCAGCTCGGCTTTCGACTCACTCTCGGTCGGCTCGACCATCAGCGTGCCCGGTACCGGGAATGACATGGTAGGGGCATGGAAGCCGTAGTCCATCAAGCGCTTGGCCACGTCTTCCTCGCTGATGCCGGTCTGCGCCTTGAGCGGCCGCAGATCGAGAATGCACTCGTGGGCCACGCGCTGGTTACGCCCGCGGTAAAGCACCGGGAAAGCCCCGCCAAGTTGGCTGGCCAGGTAATTGGCCGAGAGGATCGCCACCTCACTGGCATCGGCCAGTTGCGGGCCCATCATGGCGATATACATCCAGCTGATCGGCAGAATGCTCGCGCTGCCCCAAGGCGCGGCACTGACCGCGCTGTTGTTCGGGTCCAAACCCGGCACCGGTACCACCGGGTGGCTGGCGACAAAGGGCTTGAGGTGGGCGCGGATACCGATCGGGCCCATGCCGGGGCCGCCGCCCCCGTGGGGGATGCAGAAGGTCTTGTGCAGGTTCATGTGCGACACATCGGCGCCGATGTCGGCTGGGCGCGTCAGGCCGACCTGGGCATTGAGGTTGGCGCCGTCCATGTACACCTGGCCACCGTGCTGGTGCACCACGTCGCAGATTTCACGAATACCCTCTTCATACACCCCGTGGGTCGAGGGGTAGGTGACCATCAGGCACGACAACCGATCCCCGGCCGCTTGCGCTTTGGCCTTGAGGTCCGTGAGGTCGACGTTGCCGTCGTCGTCGCAATCGACGATCACCACCTCCATGCCGGCCATCTGCGCCGAGGCCGGGTTGGTGCCGTGGGCCGAGGACGGAATCAGGCACAAGGTACGCTGAGGCTGGTGGCGGCTGCGGTGGTAGCGGGTGATGGCCATGAGGCCGGCGTATTCGCCCTGCGCGCCGGAGTTGGGCTGCATGCAGATGGCGTCGAAGCCGGTGATGGCACATAACCAGCTTTCCAGCTCGTCGATCATCGCCTTGTAGCCCACTGCCTGGGCAGCAGGGGCGAACGGGTGCAACTGGGCGAAGGCTGGCCAGGTGATGGGGATCATCTCGCTGGTGGCGTTGAGTTTCATGGTGCAGGAGCCCAGCGGGATCATTGACTGGTTCAGCGCCAGGTCCTTGTTTTCCAGCTGCTTGAGGTAGCGCAGCATCTCGGTTTCGCTGTGGTGCAGGTTGAAGACCGGGTGCGCAAGGATCGGCGTGCGCCGCACCAGCCCCGCCGGGATGCCTTCTGGCAGCGCCAACTGGTCGAGCGCGGCAATGTCCAGGCCGTGATCGACGCCGAGGAAAATATCCAACAGGCGCAACACGGTCTGCTCGTTGCAGGCTTCGTCCAGGCTCACGCCCAGGTGCCCGCGCCCGAGGATGCGCAGGTTGATACGCGCGTGCTCGGCACTTTCGATGATCGCCGCCTGCGCGCCGCCCACCTCCAGCGTCAAGGTGTCGAAGAAATGCTGGTTGAGCCGCTTGATCCCCTTGGCCTCCAGGCCGGCCGCCAGAATGAAGGTCAGCCGGTGCACCCGCTGGGCGATGCGCTGCAAGCCTTCTGGGCCATGGTAGACGGCGTAGAAGCCGGCGATGTTGGCCAGCAGCACCTGGGCCGTGCAGATGTTGGAGTTGGCCTTCTCGCGGCGGATGTGCTGCTCGCGGGTCTGCAGGGCCATGCGCAGCGCGGTGTTGCCCCGGGCATCGCGCGACACACCGATGATGCGCCCCGGCATGGCCCGCTTGAAGTCGTCGCGGCAGGCGAAATAGGCGGCATGAGGGCCGCCATAGCCCATCGGGACGCCAAAGCGCTGGGTCGAGCCCAACACCACATCGGCGCCCAGCTCACCGGGTGGCGCCAGCACCACCAGGCTGAGCAGGTCGGCGGCGACGCAGGCCAAGGCATGCTGGCTGTGCAGATGATCGATCAGCGGGCGCAGGTCGCGTACCTCGCCGTGGGTGTCCGGGTACTGCAGCAAGGCGCCGAATACCGCGTGCTTGGCCAGGTTATCCACAGAATCGACGATCAGGTCGAAGCCAAACCCTTCGGCGCGGGTTTTCAGCACCGAGAGGGTTTGCGGGTGGCAGTGCTCGTCGGCGAAAAAGGCGTTGCTCTTGTTGCGCGCCACGCGTTTGGCCAGGGCCATGGCCTCGGCAGCGGCGGTGGCCTCGTCGAGTAGCGAGGCGTTGGCCAGGGTGAGGCCGGTGAGGTCGATGACCATCTGCTGGAAATTCAACAACGCTTCCAGCCGGCCTTGGGCGATTTCGGGTTGGTAAGGCGTGTAGGCGGTGTACCAGCCAGGGTTTTCCAGCACGTTACGCAGGATGACGGTCGGCGTGACGGTGCCGTGGTAGCCCATGCCGATGAGGCTGGTCCAGACCTGGTTCTGCTCGGCATAACCGGCGAGCTTGGCCAATGCGGCCTGTTCGTCCAGCGCCGGCGGCAGGTCGAGGGGGCGATTGAGGCGGATCCCCGGCGGGACCGTCTGCTCGATCAGCTCGCTGCGGCTGGCAACACCCAACGCGCTGAGCATGGCCTGCTGCTCCGAGGCATCGGGGCCCAGGTGGCGACGCAGGAAAGGGTTGAGCTCTTGCAGTTGATGCAGGGACGGCGACTGGGACATGACGACGCTCTCTTCCTAGACCAGGCCTCATGGAGACTTATAAGTCTAGGAAGGATTGCCGATTGTGCGGGGAAACTTGCTTGCAGGCCCGGCCTCATCGCGGGGAAACCCGCTCCTACAGGGGTATCAGCTGCCGTGCAGTACCTGTGGGAGCGGCTTTAGCCGCGAAGAAGGCGACGCGGTATTACTCGCCGATAGCAGCCTGATAACCCGCAGCATCCAGCAGCTTGTCCAGCTCAGCCTTGTCGCTTGGCTTCAGCTTGAAGATCCAGGCACCGTAAGGCTCTTCGTTGAGCAGCTCTGGGCTGTCGGCCAGTGCTTCGTTGACCGCGATCACTTCGCCACCGATCGGGGCGTAGATGTCGGAAGCAGCCTTGACCGACTCGACCACGCCAGCCGCGTCGCCTTGGGCGAACACCTTGCCGACTTCCGCCAGTTCGACGAACACGACGTCACCCAGGGCTTCCTGTGCGTGGTCGCTGATGCCAACGGTCACTGTGCCGTCGCTTTCCAGGCGTGCCCACTCGTGGCTTTCGGCAAAACGCAGTTCGGCGGGGATATTGCTCATGTCTTGAATTCCTCGAATGGCTCAGCGGTCGGCCCGCCGGTTAAAAATTATTCAAATCAGGATTTTGCCGTGGCGCACGAAGGTCGGTTTGACCACCCGCACCGGGTACCACTTGCCGCGAATCTCGACCTCGGCGCGGTCGCCGGTGGCCATGGGTAAACGCGCCAGGGCAATAGACTTGCTCAGCGTAGGAGAGAAACTACCACTGGTGATCTCACCTTCGCCAATGCCGGCAACGCGAACCACCTGATGGGCACGCAAAACGCCGCGTTCTTCCAGCACCAGGCCAACCAGTTTTTCCTTCACACCTTGCTCGATTTCCGCCAGCAGGCCCGCGCGGCCGATGAACTCGCGCTCAGCCGGCTCCCAGGCGATGCTCCAGCCCAGGTTGGAGGTGAGTGGGGTATGGGTTTCGTCGATGTCCTGGCCATAAAGGTTCATGCCGGCTTCCAGGCGCAGGGTGTCACGGGCGCCCAGGCCACTGGGGGCGATGCCGGCGCCGACCAGGTCGTTGTAGAAAGTAACGGCCTCGTGGCCTGGCAGGATGATCTCAAGGCCGTCTTCACCGGTATAACCGGTGCGGGCAATGAACCAGTCGCCGTCGGCAATGCCTTCGAACGGGCGCAGCGCGCGAATCAGCGCGGCGCGCGAGGCGCTGAGCAAGGCGGCGACCTTGTCACGCGCCTGCGGGCCTTGGATGGCAAGAATGGCCAGGTCCGGGCGCACCTCGAAATCGACCGAGAACTCGCTCTGCTGGGCCTTGAGCCAAGCCAGCACCTTGGCGCGGGTAGCGGCGTTGGTGACCAGGCGGTAGCCGGCTTCGGTGCGATAGGCGATGAGGTCATCGATGACCCCGCCCTCTTCGTTGAGCAGTGGGCTGTACAGCGCCTTGCCGACACTGTCGAGGCGGGCAACATCGTTGGCCAGCAAATGCTGCAACCAAGCGGTAGCATCACGGCCACTGATGTCGATCACGGTCATATGGGAAACATCGAAGACCCCGCAGTCACTGCGCACCTGATGGTGCTCCTCGACTTGCGAGCCATAGTGCAGGGGCATGTCCCAACCGCCAAAATCGACCGTCTTGGCGCCGAGCGCCAGGTGCAGGTCATACAAAAGCGTGCGCTGTCCCATGGGTTTCTCCTTCCGGGCGTGGCGAAGCGGCGGCGGTCGATGACGTTTGGTCGTCAGCTCTTCTTGTAGGACCCGCCGCGCGAATGCCGCGCATTGTAGCCGCATGGGCGCGGGCTGGCATCCTTACTGTCAGTGACCGGGGCGCCGAGCTGAGCGGCGAATCAGCCCGATGACCGGCAGCAAGCCCACCAGCACCAGGGTCAAGGCAGGCAGCGAGGCACGCGCCCACTCGCCCTCGCTGGTCATCTCGAACACCCGTACCGCCAAGGTGTCCCAGCCGAACGGGCGCATCAGCAAGGTGGCCGGCATTTCCTTCAACACATCGACGAATACCAGTAGGGCAGCACTCAGTGCACCGGGCACCAGCAACGGCAGATACACCTTGAAAAACAATGCCACGCCGCCGACGCCCAAGCTGCGCGAGGCCTCCGGCAATGAGGGCCGGATACGCTCCAGGCTGCTTTCCAGCGGCCCGTAGGCCACGGCGATGAAGCGCACCAGGTAGGCCAGTAGCAAGGCCGCAAGGCTGCCCAGCAGCAAGGGTTTGCCAGCGCCGCCCAGCCACGTCGAAATCGGCACCACCAGCCGGTTATCGAGGTAACTGAAGGCCAGCATGATCGACACGGCCAGCACCGAGCCTGGCAAGGCATAACCAAGGTTGGCCAGGCCGACCCCGGCGCGGATGCCGCCGGTCGGCGCCTGGCGCCGGGCGAAGGCCAGCAGCAGCGCTACGCTCACCGTGATCAATGCGGCCATGCCCCCCAGGTACAAGGTGTGCAGCACCAGGCCGACATAACGCTCGTCCAGGTCATGCCGCCCGCGCTGCCAGCACCACACCAGCAGTTGCAGCAGCGGTATGACGAAGGCACAGGCGAACACCAGCAGGCACCAGCCGCTGGCCAGCAGCGCCTTGGCCCCACGCAGGTGATAGAGCGCCTTGCCGCGCGCGCGCTCATTACCCGTGCGGCTCGCGCCGCGGGCACGGCGCTCGCCGTACAGCACCAGCATCACCGCCAACAGCAGCAGGCTGGCCAACTGGGCCGCGCTGGACAGGCTGAAGAAGCCGTACCAGGTCTTGTAGATGGCGGTGGTGAAGGTGTCGAAATTGAACACCGCCACCGCACCGAAGTCGGCAAGGGTTTCCATCAATGCCAGGGCGATACCGGCACCGATCGCCGGCCGCGCCATGGGCAGTGCGACGCGCCAGAACGCCTGCAGCGGTGACAGCCCCAGTACCCGGGCCGCCTCCATCAGCCCCCTGCCCTGCGCCAGGAAGGCTGTGCGCGCCAGCAGGTAGACATAGGGGTAGAACACCAGCACAAGCACGATGATCACCCCGCCCGTGGAGCGCACGCGCGGCAGGCGCATCGGCCCGAACACTTCGCGCAGGGCGCTTTGCACCGGGCCGGCAAAATCCAGCAGGCCGACGAAAACGAACGCCAGCACGTAGGCGGGGATGGCAAACGGCAGCATCAGCGCCCAGTCCAGCCAGCGCCGGCCAGGGAATTCGCAGAGGCTGGTGAGCCAGGCCAGGCTGACCCCCAATACGGTCACGCCGATGCCTACGCCTACTACCAGGGTCAGGGTGTTGCCGAGCAGGCGGCTCATCTGGGTGTCGAGCAGGTGTGACCAGATCTGCAGGTCGATCGACTGCCATGACAGCAGCAGGACGCTCAGGGGCAACAGCACCAGGGCGGCGACCAGGGCGACCGGGACGTACCAGCGACGTTGGGGGGTGTGGGGCAAGTTGAGAACTCTCGGTTGCGATTGCGACCGCTGCGCGGTCGTTCGCGGGCAAGCCCGCCCCCACAGGGTTTACACACGCTTCAGTGGAAAACCCGTGGGAGCGGGCTTGCCCGCGAAAGGGCCCTTGCAGGCCCCGGAAGGATAACTTAGTTCCAGCCAGCCCGATCCATCAAGCGAATCGCTTCGGCCTGGCGCTTGCCAGCGATTTCGACCGGAATGCTGTCAGCCTTGAAACTGCCCCAGGCGGCTACCTCGTCCGATGGCTTGACCTTCGGGTTGGCCGGGAACTCCTGGTTGATGTCGGCGAACAGCTTCTGCGCGTCCTCACCCGTCATCCATTCCACCAGCTTTTTCGCAGCCTCAGGGTGCGGTGCATGCTTGGTCAGGCCAATACCCGACAGGTTGACGTGCACGCCGCGGTCACCTTGGTTGGGCCAGAAGATCTTGACCGGCAACGTGGGGTTTTGTTTGTGCAGGCGCCCGTAGTAGTAAGTGTTGACCACGCCCACGTCGCACTGGCCAGCTTCGATGGCCTGGATCACGGCGTTGTCATCGGAGAACACGTCGGTGGACAAGTTATTCACCCAACCTTTGACGATGGCTTCGGTTTTCGCCTCGCCGTGGTTCTCGATCAAGGTGGCGGTCAGCGACTGGTTGTAGACCTTCTTCGCAGTGCGCAGGCACAGACGCCCTTCCCACTGCTTGTCGGCCAGGGCTTCGTAGGTGCTCAGCTGCTCCGGTTTGACCCGGTCGGTGGAGTAGATGATGGTGCGCGCGCGCAGGCTCAGGCCGGTCCAGTCATGGGACGAGGCCCGGTATTGCGGCGGGATGTTCTGGTCGATGATGTCCGATTTGATCGGTTGCAGGATGCCCATCTGCTCGGCCTGCCAGAGGTTGCCGGCATCGACGGTCAGCAGCAAGTCGGCCACACCGTTCTCGCCCTCGGCCTTGATGCGTTGCATCAACGGGGCTTCCTTGTCGGTGATGAACTTGACCTTGACCCCGGTCTTGGCGGTGTAGGCGTCGAACACCGGCTTGATCAGCTCATCGATGCGCGAGGAGTACACCACCACTTCTTCCGCTGCCTGGGCAGTGCCGCCGAACAACGTCAGGGCCAGGGCGGCCAGTAGGGGCTTGCGTGGCAACATGAAATGCACTCCTCGGATCGTATGAGAGGCGCAAATGGTAGTGAATCCCATTTTGTCCCTCACCCTCGGAGCCGTTACCGGATGTTGCAGCCCCTGCCCGGGCCTCCTGTAGGAGCAGCCTTGTGCTGCGAAGAAGCCACAACGGTGCTCGTCATACCGGCCCTTTCGCAGCGCAAGGCTGCTCCTACAGAGGCCGTGCTAACGTCAGGGTTTGGCCAACTCCGGTAGGTCCCCAGTCAGCCCCAACGCTTGGCGCACGAACAATGCCTTGGCCTCCGGCATCTGCTCCACCAGCTTCAAGCCACTGTTACGCAACCAGCGCAACGGCAGCGGATTGGCCTGGAACAGCCGCTCGAACCCTTCCATGGCGGCCATCAGCCCCAAGTTGTGCGGCATGCGCCGGCGCTCATAGCGGCTCAGCACCTTTACATCCGCCAGCCGTTCGCCGCGCTCGCTGGCATTCACCAGCACCTCGGCCAGCACGGCGGCATCAAGGAACCCCAGGTTGACGCCCTGCCCGGCCAACGGGTGAATGGTGTGCGCGGCATCGCCGATCAACGCCAGGCCCTCAGCCACATAGCGCTTGGCATGGCGCTGACGCAGCGGCACGCACACGCGTGGGTCGGCCTGTAGCACCTGACCCAGGCGCCCCTCGAAGGCCCGCTCCAGGGCCCTGAGGAAGGCCGGCTCGTCCAACGCCATCAGTTGCTGGGCATGCTCTGGCGTGGTCGACCAGACGATCGAGCACCAGTCCTGCTGGCCCTCACGTGTCAGCGGCAGAAACGCCAGCGGGCCCTCGTCGGTAAAGCGCTGCCAGGCCGTAGCCTGGTGCCCCGCACTGCAACGTACGCTGGTGACGATGGCGTGGTGCAGGTAATCCCACTCACGGGTTTCGCAGCCGGTCAGGCGGCGTACCGCCGAGTTGGCGCCATCCGCCGCCACTACCAACGGTGCGCGCAGTTGGCGGCCGTCGGCCAGGGTCAGCAGCCACTCGTCACCGGAACGGCGCAGTTGCTCGAGCCGCGCGTTGGGCAACAGGCCGATGTCGCTGTCATGCAGACGCTCCAGCAAGCCATCCTGCACCACCCGGTTTTCGACGATGTGGCCGAGCACCTGGGCATGCACGCTGGCCGCCGAGAAGTGGATCTGGCCCGTACCGCTGCCATCCCAGACGTGCATGTCGGTATACGGCGTGGCCCGTCGCCGGGCAATGCCATCCCAGGCGCCTAGGCGCTCCAGAATGCGCTGGCTGGCCGCCGACAATGCACTGACGCGCGGCTCGAACGGCGCTTCGGTATCGAAGGGTTTTACCGACAGCGGGCTGCCGTCGAGCAGGAGAATGTCCAAGCCACTGTGGCGCAATGCCAGGGCCAGGGCGCTGCCGACCATACCGGCACCGACAATCAACAGATCTGCGCGCATTTCCATGCCTTACGCCTGCCTCGCTTGCGGCTTGAGCCGCACGTATAGGGTTTTATCGACCCGCGCTACCAGTTCGCCGGCGCCGTCGCGGATGTCCACCTGCAGCCGCGGCAGGCACTTCTTGCCGGTGGCGGTCTGCTGGCGAATGTCGTCGAGCAGGGCGTCATCGAGGTGGAACTCGGCGTACACGGGGCCTTTGCCCGGCGAGATGAAATCGATGCTCGCCGCTTTGTCCCAGACGATGTACTCGCGCCCCAACTGCTCGATCAGCAGCAGCATGTAGAACGGGTCGACCATCGAATAGAGGCTGCCGCCGAACTGGGTACCGACGTAGTTGCGGTTCCAGCGGGTGAGCTTCATGCGGACCTTGACGCTGCGCATGTCCGGGCTGATGTGCTGCACGCGGATACCGGCGCCCAGGTACGGCGGGTAAAGGTTCAACAACCAGCGCAACATGCGGGCCCGGCGCGCCAGTCTGCGCGGATTGCTCATGCCTGGCCCCGCGGATCGGGGCGCGTACCCAGGCCCATGGCCTGGCGGGCAAACCAGCTTTTTGCCGGCGGCAGCAGGTCGAGCCCGAGCAGGCCAATGTTGCGCCCGGCAGCCAGCAACGGCTGGTTGCTGCCGAACAGGCGGGTGACCTGGTCGGAGAAGCCGATGGTCAGCGCCTGGTCCAGGCGCTGACGCTGATGATAGGCCCGCAAGGTGCCAAGGTCACCGGGGTGCTGCGGGCCCGCCAGCAGCGCGTGTGCAAGCACCTGGACGTCACGCAGCGACAGGTTGAAGCCCTGGCCGGCAATGGGGTGCAGGCTGTGCGCAGCGTTGCCCAGCACCACCAGGTGCGGGCGTACCTGCTCTTCGGCCTCGACCAGTGCCAGCGGGTACAGATGCCTTGCACCCACTTGGCGCAATGCCCCAAGACGATAGCCGAAGGCGTCCTGCAGCTCGCGCAGGAAGCTGCGTTCATCAATTTCGGCCAGGCGCTGAGCGTCCATGCCCTGACGGGTCCAGACCAGCGCACAGCGGTTTTCCGGCAGTGGCAGCAGGGCCATCGGGCCGGTTTCGGTGAACCGCTCGAACGCCTGGCCGCGGTGGGCTTCGCCAGGCGTGATGTTGGCGATCAGGGCGCTTTGCTCATAGGGCGTGCGGCGCACATGAATACCCAGCTGCTCACGCAGGCCAGAGCGGCCGCCATCGGCCAGCACGGCCAAGTCGCATTCCAGGCTGGTGTCGTCATCCAGCTGCAGGCGATAACCGCCTTCGATGGCGTGCATCGCCCTCACTTCGGCGGGGCAACGCCAGCTCACCACCTCAGGGTCCAACCCCTGCCACAGGCACTGCCCGAGCCAGGCGTTTTCCACCACGAAACCCAGCGCTGGCACGCCTTCTTCGTGGGCATCGAGGCGCGTGGCACCGAACCGGCCACGGTCCGATACCTGAATCTGCAGGATAGGCTCGGCGCGCTGGCTGATGGCCTGCCACAGCCCCAACTGCTGGTAGATCTGTTGCGTGCCATACGACAACGCCGACGAGCGTGCATCGTAGCTGGGCTGGAAACTGTGGCCGGGTGCGAACGGCTCGATCAGCAGGATCTTCCAACCCCGCGCCTTGGCCCCGGCCTGCAGGGCCAACGCCAGGCTCGCGCCGACCAGGCCGCCCCCGATGATCGCCAAGTGGACCCGGTTCATGCCGCGTCCTTGCGCGCAGCCTGCATCAGCGCCTCGATCTCGGCGACTGTGCGGGGTACACCCGACGTCAGAATTTCACAGCCCTGCCTGGTCACTACCACGTCGTCCTCGATCCTTACGCCGATGCCGCGCCACTTCTTGGCCACCGCCTGGTTGTCGGCGGCGATGTAGATGCCCGGTTCGACGGTTAGCGCCATGCCGGGCTCCAGCACGCGCCACTGGCCGCCCACTTTGTATTCGCCCACATCGTGCACATCCATGCCCAACCAGTGCCCGGCGCGGTGCATGTAGAACGCGCGGTAGGCTTCGCTGTCGATCAGCCCCTGCACATCGCCCTTGAGCAACCCCAGTTCCACCAGGCCCTCGGTGATGACCTGCACGGTCGCCTCGTGGGCGTGGTTCCAGTGCTTGCCGGGGGCGATTTCGGCGAAGGCTGCGGCCTGGGCCTTCAGCACCAGCTCGTAGATGGCCTTCTGCTCGGGCGAAAAACGCCCGCTGACCGGGAACGTACGGGTGATGTCGCTGGCATAGCAGTCGATTTCGCAGCCCGCGTCGATCAACACCAGGTCGCCGTCCTTGAGCGGGGCGTCATTCTGCTGATAGTGCAGGATGCAGCCATTGCGCCCGGCCGCGACGATCGAGCCATAGGCCGGCATTTTCGCGCCGCCTTTGCGGAACTCGTAATCCAGCTCGGCTTCCAGGCTGTACTCATGCAGCCCGGCCCGGCAGGCCTGCATGGCACGCACGTGGGCACGGGCGGAAATGTCTGCGGCAGCGCGCATCACCTTCACTTCTGCCGCCGATTTATACAGGCGCATGTCGTGCAGCAGATGATCCAGCGCAACGAACTCGTTCGGCGGCTGGGCACCCAGGCGCGCCTTGGAGCGGATCACGTTGATCCAGTCCATCAGCCGGCGATCGAATTCCGGGTTGCTGCCCATGGCGCTGTACACCCGCTCCCGGCCCTCGATCAGGCCCGGCAGGATCTCGTCGATGTCGGTGATCGGGAAGGCATCGTCGGCGCCAAAATCACGCACCGCACCTTCCTGGCCGGCGCGCAGCCCTTCCCACTGCTCGCGCTCAGGGTTGCGCTCGCGGCAGAACAGCACGTACTCGCCATGTTCACGGCCCGGGATCAGCGCAATCACCGCCTCGGGCTCGGGAAAGCCGCTGAGGTACTGGAAATCGCTGTCCTGGCGGTACACGTGCTCGACGTCGCGGTTGCGAATGGCAACGGCGGCGGCGGGCAGGATGGCGATGCTGTTGGGGACCATCTGCGCCATCAGCGCCTTGCGCCGACGGGCATACTCGGCCTTGGGAATGTGGCTCATGGGCAGACTACCCCCGGTTGATCAGTGCAACGATGGCTTGGACGCAGGCGCGGCCGGCTTGGCCAGCTCGGAGAACAGCAGCAGCGGCGCGACGCGCAGGTATTCCATGACTTCCATGTAGTCGCTCTCGCCGTCTTCGGACTCTTCGAGGGCTTCTTGTACCTGGGAGATTGCCACCAGGTCCTGCAGCACGTCTTTGGCTTCGGTGGACAGGTCCTTGCCACCGGCGTTCAGGCCAAAGCCCGTGATGAAACCTTGGCACCACTGGCCCAGCGCCGCAGCACGGTCAGCCAGCGCGGCATCATCGGTCGGCAGCAGCAGGACGATGGCCATGTCATCGCTGGTGAGCTCGCCCTTGACCATCTCTTGCAAGCCGATCAGGGCGTTGCGGACGGTCTCACCGGGTTCGTTTTCCAGCAGTTGGGCGGCGTCGGCCAGCCAGGCGTCGGCATCGAAGCCGGCACCGGCGCAGCTGCGCCCGACCAGCAAGCCGTGCAGCTCGGCAGGAGTGACAGGGTGGCCGTTGCTGGCAAGCAGCATGGCGAAGGCAATGTAGGGCGATTGGGTATTGGGCATGGGCAACTAGGCGCCAGACGGCGCAATGACTAGAATGGAGACCTTGTATCCTAGCACCGGCAGGCGCGCCAAGACCATCGGCACTGGCCGTCGCGGCCCGGGGAGAGGCATCATCGCCAGGTGACTCAACGACGGAGCGATTCGAGTGCAACCCACGCAAGAGAACGACCTGCAAGCGCTGATGAGCCGATTCGAGTTGCTGATCGAACGTGTCGAGCAACTAAAACGGCAAAATGCACTCCTAGTAGCTCAGGAAAAATCCTGGCGCGAAGAGCGCGCCCACCTCATCGAAAAGAACGAGATCGCAAGGCGCAAGGTCGAGTCGATGATTTTACGCCTCAAGGCTCTGGAGCAAGACTCATGAGTTCAAGCAATAGCGTCACCGTGCAGATCCTCGACAAGGAATACTCGATCATCTGCCCGCCGGAAGAGCGCAACAACCTGGTCAGCGCCGCGCGCTACCTGGACGGCAAGATGCGCGAGATCCGCAGCAGCGGCAAGGTGATCGGCGCCGACCGCATCGCGGTCATGGCTGCGTTGAACATTACCCACGAGATGCTGCACCGCCAGGAAGACCGTAGCGCTGCCCCGGTCGCTGGCACCAACCGCGAACAGGTGCGCGACCTGCTGGATCGGGTCGATAAGGCTTTGTCCGACGACACGGATACCAAAATCGGCTGAGATTGGTATACTGGCGCCACTCCCTGGGGGATGCGCCAGTCGGTTATGTCCCTGAGCCGATACGCACAACCACGGGGGTTGCACGCTGGGGCCGGTGTGCATGTCCGCTCGACGGAAAGCCTTAACGCCCCCTGCAATCTCCACCTTGAACTTTCGGGTTCAAGGGCTACACCGATAGCGGTCTTATCGGGGAGCCTTATTTTTTTTGTCCGCCCTTGCTGCGGGCATACCCCTACCAGTCGCGACAACTGGGAACGCCTGTGCCATGACCGACACCGCGCCGCTCACCCGCCCCCAGCTTCGTCGCCTGCTCCGCAATGCCCGCCGCGCACTGACGCCTGCCCAGCAGCGCCAAGCCGCCCTTGGCCTATACCGCCAGCTGGCGCAAGACCCGCTGTTTCGCCGCGCCCGGCACATTGCCCTGTACTTGCCCAACGACGGCGAAATCGACCCCTACCTGCTATTGCGCGAAGCCCAGCGACGCGGCAAACGCACTTACCTGCCGGTGCTGCACGCCTGGCCGCGCACACGCATGGTGTTTCAGCGGTTCGAACAGGGTGAAAAACTCAAGCGCAACCGTTTCCGTATTCCAGAGCCACTGACCGACCGCAAACGCCAACGCCCGATCTGGGCCTTGGACCTGATCCTGCTGCCGCTGGTGGGTTTCGATGAAGTGGGTGGCCGCTTGGGCATGGGCGGTGGTTTCTATGACCGCAGCCTGGCCTACCAGGCGCGCCGCAAGACCTGGAAGAAACCTTTGCTATTGGGGCTGGCGCATGAATGCCAGAAGGTCGAGCGGCTGGCACAGGCCAGTTGGGATGTACCATTGCAAGGCACGGTCTCGGACCGCGACTGGTACCTGGCGCCGAACTGAGCGGCGCCAGCGGAGGGCATCAACGTTGCGGCTGGCTGGCGTCGACCGGCATTTGATAGGCGGTGTCCAGCTTGCGCTCCAAGAACCCTTGCGCATAACCAGTAGTGACCACACCCAAGCCAAAAATGAACACCAGGATCCACAGCAGATCCGGCTTTTTGCGTTGATTCATCGAAGATTGCCCCCCAGGCAAACTGTTTCGGCTTGGCGATTTTCTGGGTATCGCCAGAGCATCTCGCTTTAAACGGGGCGCATTTTCCGACAACCTGCGCCGACACGCAAACATTGGCGCCAACCGGCTGTCGGTTTCGTGCAACAGGTTATTTCAAACCTTTTCAGGAGCAGCATGCATGGCCTATTGGCTGATGAAATCCGAGCCCGACGAGCTCTCGATCGAAGCCCTCGGCCGGCTGGGCGAAGCGCGCTGGGACGGCGTGCGTAACTACCAGGCGCGCAACTTTTTGCGGGCCATGAGCGTGGGCGACGAGTTCTTCTTCTACCATTCCAGCTGCCCGCAACCGGGCATTGCTGGCATCGCCCGCATCACTGCGGCGGCCTACCCGGACCCGACCGCACTGGACCCAGAAAGCCACTATTACGACCCCAAGGCCACCGCCGAGAAGAACCCGTGGAGTGCGGTGGACGTGGCCCATGTGAAAACCCTGCCCAAAGTGCTCGACCTTGGCCGGCTTAAACAACAGGCCGCGCTTGCCGAATTGCCGCTGGTGCAAAAAGGCAGCCGCCTGTCGGTGATGCCGGTTACCCCCGAACAATGGGCGGCCATTGTCGCGCTGAAGTGAAGGTGGGCTAGGATCTAGGGGTTTGACTGATATCAACACGCCATGGATAGCCGCACGCCACGATAGGCTGTGCACTGAGCAGGGATGCTGACTGATGAATCGATATGCCCCCAGGATCTTCGCCACCGCGCTGATCGTCTTACTGGCGACCGCTGCCGGGCTGGGTTACTGGAAGTCGCTGCATGACCAGCTGCCGGAAGGCCTGAGCATGGGCAACGGCCGCCTCGAGGCGACCGAAGTGCAAATTGCCACCAAGGTCCCCGGGCGTTTGGCTGAAGTGCGGGTCGACGAAGGCGACAAGGTGACCCGTGGTCAGCTGCTGGCGCGTATCGACACCCGCACAATGGAAGCCCAGCGCAACCAGGCCGAGGCCGAAGTGCTGCGCGCCCAGGAAAACTACGCGGCGGCCCAGGCCAGCGTGCAACTGCGCCAGAGTGAGCTGCTGCTCGCCGGCCAGGAACTCAAGCGCGTGCGCGAGATTTTCAAGCGCAACTATGCCAGCCAACAACTGCTCGACCAGCAGCAGGCCCGCTTCGACACCGCGAACGCGGGGGTGGTTGCCGCGCGCGCCCAGCTGGCAGCCGTCAAAGCCGCCATCGGCGCGGCCCAGGCCCAGGTCGCCCAGCTGACCAGCGAGATCGACGACAGCAGCCTGCGCGCGCCCATCGACGGCATCATCCAGCTGCGCCTGGCCGAGCCGGGTGAGGTGTTGGGCGCTGGCGGTCGCGTGCTGATGCTGATCGACCCGAGCGACCAGTACATGAACCTCTACCTCCCAGCCTCCACCAGCGGCCGGCTGACCGTTGGCGATCAGGCACGCATCGTCCTCGATGCGCTGCCCGATCAGGCGTTGCCGGCGAAGGTAGCGTTTGTCGCAGCCAAGGCGCAGTTCACCCCGAAACAGGTCGAAACCCGCGATGAGCGGCAGAAACTGGTGTTTCGCGTGAAACTGCGCCTGAGCGACCCAAGCGCCGTGCCGCAAGCCAAGCCGGGCATGCCGGGCGCTGGCTATGTGCGCACGGCTGACGTGGACTGGCCGGCCAACCTGCAATGAACACGCCGGCACTGCTGGCCGAGGGCATCAGCCACCGTTATGGCGACCTGATCGCCTTGCAGACGCTGGGTTTCAGCCTGCCCAGCGGCACCCGCTGTGCACTGATCGGGCCTGATGGGGCCGGCAAATCGACCCTGCTCGGGCTGATCGCCGGCGTAAAACGCCTGCAGCAGGGCGAGTTGCAGGTGCTGGGCGGCTCGATCCGCCAACGACGCCACCGCGCTGCGCTTTACCCCAAGGTCGCGTTCATGCCCCAAGGGCTGGGCAACAACCTGTACCCCGAGCTGTCGATCAGCGAGAACATTCGTTTTTTCGCCACGCTGTTTGGCCTAGGCCGGCACGAATGCGAACAACGCATGGCCAACCTGCTGCAGGCCACCGACCTGCATCGCTTCGCCGAGCGCCCGGCCGGCAAGCTGTCGGGCGGCATGAAGCAGAAACTGGGCCTGTGCTGCGCGTTGATCCACGAACCTGACCTGCTGATCCTCGACGAACCCACGACCGGGGTCGACCCCCTGTCGCGGCGACGCTTCTGGGAACTGGTCGAGCAGGTACGCGCACAACGCCCGCAATTGACGCTGCTGGTGGCCACTGCCTATATGGAGGAAGCCGAGCAGTTCGAGCATTGCCTGATGCTCGATGGCGGCCGGCTGATTGCCGCGGGCCCCAGCCACACATTGGCGGGCGTCACGCCCAGCGGCAAACTGGACGATGCCTTCACCCATTTCCAAGGGGCACGCAGTACGCAACCTGCGCCGTTGACTATCCCGCCACGCTCGGCAAATGACGGCGTGGTCGCCATCGAAGCGCATGACCTGACCCTGCGCTTTGGTGACTTCACCGCGGTCAACAAGGTCAGCTTCGCCATTGGCCGTGGGGAAATTTTTGGTTTTCTCGGCTCCAACGGCTGCGGCAAGACCAGCACCATGAAAGTGCTTACGGGCCTGGTACCCGCCAGCGAGGGCAGTGCCAGCCTGCTGGGCCGCCCGGTGGACGCCAGCGACCTGGCCACGCGCAAGCGGGTTGGTTTCATGTCGCAGAGTTTCTCGCTGTATGGCGAGCTCAGCACCCGCCAGAACCTCACGCTGCATGCGCGCCTGTTCGACCTGCCCAAGGCCGACAGCGCGCAGCGCATCAGCGAACTGATCGAGCGCTTCGGCCTGCGCGACATCGCCGACCAGCCGTCAGGCGCCCTGCCCCTCGGCCTGCGCCAGCGCCTGTCACTGGCCGTCGCGGTGCTGCACCGCCCTGAAGTGCTGATTCTCGACGAGCCGACCTCCGGCGTCGATCCTGCCGCCCGCGATGACTTCTGGCGACTGCTGGTGGAGTTGTCGCGCGAGCAAGGCGTGACCATTTTCCTCTCTACTCACTTCATGAACGAAGCCCAGCGCTGCGACCGCATTTCGTTCATGCACGCCGGGCGCGTGCTGGCCTGTGACACGCCTGATGCCCTGCAACGCCAATACGCCGGCGAAACCCTGGAAGACGCCTTCGTGCGCTGCCTGGAGCAAGCCCAGGAGGCCGTGCCCCAGGCCCCGCAAAGCGCTGTGCTGGAGCAGCCGGCAGCGGCCACACCACCGTTGCGCCAAGGTTTCAGCCTGCGCCGCCTGCTGGCGGTGGCCAGCCGGGAGGGCAAGGAGCTGCTGCGCGACAAAGTGCGCCTGGCCTTCGCCCTGCTCGGCGCCGTGTTCATGATGGTGATCTTTGGCTATGGCATCTCGCTGGATGTAGAGAACCTCGCCTTCGCCGTTCATGACCAAGACCAAAGCCCGCAAAGCCGGGCCTACCTCGAAGCGTTTCGCGGATCACGGTATTTCGCCGAGCAGGCGCCGATTCGCGATACCCGTGAAATGCACCAACGCCTGCAACGTTCCGAAATCAAACTGGCGCTGGAGATCCCACCCGGCTTTGGCCGCGACCTTTACGCCGGTCGCCAACCGGTGGTGGCCGCCTGGCTCGACGGCGGCATGCCGTTTCGTGCGGAGACCAGCCGCAACTATGTCGAAGCAGTGCACCAGGCGAACCTCGAACAATTTGCCGCGGCCAGCCAGCAACCGGTGCAGCGCCAAGACCCGGTGCGCTTGGAAACACGCTTCCGCTACAACCAGGACGTGGTCAGCGTGAATGCCATCGGGCCCGGCGTCATGGCGCTGATCCTGGCGTTCATCCCGGCCATGCTCACCGCCCTGGGCATCGTCCGGGAAAAAGAACTTGGCTCCATCACCAACTTCTACGCCACGCCCCTCACCCGGCTGGAGTTTCTGCTCGGCAAACAGCTGCCCTACCTGGCCGTAAGCCTGGTCAACCTGGCGTTGCTGGTGGCGATGAACCGCTGGTTGTTTGCCGTACCGCTCAAGGGCAGCGTGCTGGCCCTGGCCTGCGGCGGCGTCGCCTACCTGCTGGCGACCACCAGCCTGGGCTTGCTGATCTCGGCCTTCACCCGCACCCAAATCGCGGCCATCCTGGGCACCATGATCATCACCAGCCTGCCGACCATCCAGTTCTCCGGTTTGATCGTGCCACGCTCGTCGCTCGATGGCGCCGCGGCAGTGATGGGCCAGCTGTTCCCGGCGGGTTACTTCCTGGACATCGCGGTCGGCACCTTCACCAAAGCGCTGGGCCTGCGCGAGCTGTGGCCGCAGTGCCTGATCCTGCTGAGCTTCTTCGCCGTGTTCACCGGCCTGAGCCTGGCCATGCTGAAGAAGCAGGAGGCCTGACATGTCGCGCCTGAACCACACCCTGCGCCTGGGCCTGAAAGAGCTGACCAGCCTGCGCCACGACAGCGTGCTGCTGCTGTTTTTGCTGTATGCCTTCAGCGTGGCGATCTACATGCCGGCGGCGGGCTCGGTGATCGGCGTGCACAACGCCAGCGTTGCCGTGGTGGACGAAGACCATAGCCAGCTCTCACGCAAGCTCACCGAGTCACTGCAACCACCCGAGTTTCAACCTGCCGTGCCCCTGCCCCCGGACCGCCTGGACCAGGCCATGGACAGCGGCCAGTACACCTTCGTGATCAATGTACCGGTGAACTTCCAGAGCGACCTGCTGGCCGGGCGCTCACCCGAGCTGCAGATCAACGTCGACGCCACGGCCATGAGCCAGGCGTTCATGGGCGCCGGCTACATCGGCCGGATTTTCGAGCGTGAGCTGCTCGACTATGCCCAGCGCACCACAACCCAGAGCCCCGTGCTGATCAACCCCAAGGCACTGTTCAACCCCAACCTGGAGGGTGGCTGGTTTCTGGCCGTGATCCAGATCATCAACAACATCACCATCCTGGCGATCATCCTCACCGGCACGGCGCTGTTGCGCGAGCGTGAACACGGCACCCTCGACCACTTGCTGGTGCTGCCGCTAACCGCTTTGGAAATCATGCTGGCGAAAATCGCCAGCAACGCGCTGGTGGTGGTGCTGTGTACCTGGGTGTCGCTCATCGTGGTGGTCAAAGGCGCCCTGGGCGTGCCGCTGTCTGGCTCCATGGGGCTGTTCCTGGCCGTGACCGCGCTGTACCTGTTCGCCAGTACCGCCTTGGGCATCTTCCTCGCCACCCTGGCGCGCTCGACGCCTCAATTCGGCCTGCTGGCGATCCCGGTCATCATCCCGATGCTGTTGCTGTCTGGCGGCAGTACCCCGCTGGACAGCATGCCGCAGTGGCTGCAGTGGGTCATGCAGGGCTCGCCGTCGACGCATTTCGTCAGCCTCGGCACCGCGATCCTGTTCCGCGACGCCGGCGTGGTCGTGGTATGGCCAGACATCCTGGCCCTGGCCGTGATCGGCCTGGTGTTCTTCAGCGTGGCGCTGGCGCGCTTTCGGCGGACGCTGGCGTCCTGATCACTGCACAATCAGGTTGTTGAACAGCAGGTCTTCGACAATTGGCTTGCCCTCTTCCGCTTCCATCACCTGCTGCACCTGCTTCAAGGCTTCCTGGCGCAGTTGCTCCTTGGCGTCGACGTTGCTCATCTTGTCCACGGTCTGCTGGGTGAACAGCGCCACCAGCTGGTTACGGATCAGCGGCTCGTGGTGTTTCACGGCCTTGGCGGCTTCATCACCGGTCACGCGCAGGGCTACGTCGGCCTTGTAGACACGCAGCTTGGGGCTGCCGTCGAGGGCATAGTTACCGACAAAGGGTGGGCTCAGGGTGATGTAGGCGACCTTGGGCGCCCCTTCCTTGGCTTCTTCGGCCACGGCCGCAACTGGCAGCATCAGGGCCAGCACCATCAAGATCCACGCTTTCACGAATTCGCTCCTCAATACAATTGGCGCCAGCTTACCCAGCACACCGCTCAAACCCAAGCCCTGGCTTATGCCGGCCCATCAGGGTAGGCCATGCTCGTTGACCCGGCAGGTGGCCCTCCTACACTTATCGGCCACTACCCGCAAAGGAATAGCCCCGATGAAAGCTGTGTTGTGCAAAACCTTGGGCCCGGCGCGCGACTTGGTACTGGAAGACGTCGCCAGCCCCGTGCCGAAAAAGAACGAGATCCTGCTGGATGTGCAGGCTGCGGGCGTCAACTTCCCCGATACCTTGATCATCGAAGGTAAATACCAGTTCCAGCCACCGCTGCCGTTTTCCCCAGGTGGCGAAGCGGCCGGTGTGGTGGTTGCGGTCGGCGAGAAGGCCGGTGCGTTCAAGGTGGGCGATCGGGTCATGGCCCTCACGGGGTGGGGTGCGTTCGCCGAACAGGTGGCGGTGCCCTTCTACAACGTGATGCCGATCCCCGAGCACATGGACTTCACCACCGCCGCCGCCTTCGGCATGACCTATGGCACCTCGATGCATGCACTCAAGCAGCGCGGTCACCTGCAGCCGGGTGAAACCCTGCTGGTGCTGGGGGCCTCAGGGGGTGTGGGCCTGGCGGCCGTGGAAATAGGCAAGGCCATGGGCGCCCGGGTGATCGCTGCAGCCAGCAGCGCCGAAAAACTGGCCGTGGCCAAGGCTGCCGGCGCCGATGAGCTGATCGACTACAGCCAGGCCAGCCTCAAGGACGAGATCAAGCGCCTGACCGGCGGCCAGGGCGTGGACGTGATCTACGACCCGGTGGGTGGCGAGCTGTTCGACCAGGCGGTAAGGGGCCTGGCCTGGAATGGCCGGCTGCTGGTGGTGGGGTTTGCCAGCGGGGCGATCCCACAGCTGGCGGCGAACCTGGTGCTGCTCAAGGGCGCAGCGGTCGTGGGGGTGTTTTGGGGGGCGTTTGCCCAGCGTCAGCCGGAGCAGAATGCAGCTAACTTCCGTCAGCTGTTTGCCTGGCAGGGTGAAGGCAAGCTGAAGCCGCTGGTGTCGGAGACTTATCCACTGGCTGAGGCTGGGGCTGCCATTGAGAAGCTGGGGCAGCGGCAGGCTGTGGGTAAGTTGGTGGTGCTGACTAGCTAGCGTCTGGCTGCTTGGTTGCCTGCTCGGGCCTCTTCGCGGGGCAAGCCCGCTCCCACAGATTATCCACTGCCCTTAAGTCGGCTCGGGTGCCTGTGGGAGCGGGCTTGCCCCGCGAAGAGGCCGGTACTGCCAGTCAATAAATCAGACTTCCCGCAGGTTATGGCAGCGCCTGAACCGCGCCTCCAGGTTGCGATCTGGCATCTGGTGGCTGCGCAACGCATTCAACGTCTGCTCCACATACTCGCGCGTGGTGCCATATCGCCCCTTGGCACTGGCAAGGATCTGGCTGAGCAGTGTGTCGGGCAAATTCCCCGCATAGCACGGCAAATGGCGCTCCAGCACAAAACCCAAGGCCTGCACCTTGCTGCCATCACCCAACCGACAGCTGAGCCAATGCGGACGGTAGGCCGGGTACGGCATTTCGCGTTGCCACAGGGCCATCAGCGAATCATCCAGGTTGCTTTCATCCAGCCGATAGGCAAAACCACTGCATGACCCACCACGGTCCAGGCCGAACACCAGGCCGGGCGTTTCCGGTGTGCCACGGTGCTCGTGCGACCACAGGTACAGCCCACGGTGATAACCGTGCACCCGTGCGCGCTGCCGCTCTACCGAACTGCACTCCGGTCGCCAGATCAATGAACCATAGGCGAACAACCACACAGGCCCGCCTTCATGGCGTGACATGGTCAGTTGCATGGAGTTGATCAATTGCTCGCGGGTCAGTTGCTGGCCGAAGTCGAGCGCCGGAGGGTAAGCACTTTTCCAGGACAAACTTTCAATTGCCGACATACGCTGCCGCCATTATTCCCTGTGAACTACAGATAAAGCGAGAATCGCTGTGTGCCGGGGTTTGCGCCCCGCACCTAAGGTGTCTGCATTAACCTTAGGATAGAAACGCGCCAACACTCAAGCCCGAAAGCTAAAGTTTCACGCGAACTTCCGACGATTGGAGAGCAATGTTTCGAGCGGAGTGAAAGTTATTAGCCAAGGCGGTAACAATTACCGCCTTATACCCACTCGTTTGAACTTGAGTTATTAGCCGCGCGGCGCGTAGGCAAATACATCGGCGCGCATGCGGTGCGCATCCATACCGGCCTCGACCAGGGCATCGAGGGTGGCATAGACCATGTTTGGCGAGCCGCTGGCGTAGACGTGCACGCCGTTGAGGTCGTGGATGTCTTCGCAAACGGCCTCGTGCAGCATGCCGCAACGGCCTTCCCACCCACACAGGTCACTGACTACCTTGTGCAGGAACAGGTTGGGCAGGCGCAACCATTCGTCCCAATGCTCGATCTGGTAAAAGTCCTCAGGCCGACGCACACCCCAGTAAAGGTGTACCGGATGCTTGAAGCCCTGGGCACGGCAATGCTCGACCAGGCTGTGCATCTGGCCCATTCCCGTACCGGCGGCGATCAGCACCAGCGGCCCGTCTGGCAACTCGGCCAGGTGCGCATCACCGAAAGGCATTTCGATGCGCGCCAGGCGATCACGCTGCAGTTGCTCGATCAGCTGCAGCGCGCTGGGCTCACGCGCCAGCACGTGCAGTTCCAGCTCACGCCCACCATGCGGCGCAGAAGCCAGGGAGAACGCCGCCTGCTTGCCGCCTTCGCGCTCGATCATCAGGTACTGACCAGCGTGATAACGCAGCGGTTTGCCGGCAGGCGCACGCAGGCGCACGCGCCAGACGTCGCCACCGACCTCGACGCATTCGCTCACGCTACACGCCAGCTTGCGCACTGGCAGCTCGCCCAGGGCGAGCACACCGTCCCAGAGCAACACGCAATCCTCCAGCGGTTCGGCAATACAGGTGAACAGCTCGCCATGGTCGCGTACTTCGCCGTTCTGGCGGACGCTCCCTTCCACCAGCAAGGCGGCGCAAACATGGCAATTGCCATTGCGGCAGCTGTTCGGGCAGTCATAGCCGAGCCGCCGCGCTCCATCCAGGATCCGTTCCCCGGGTTCAAGCGCCAGCACTGCCCCGGACGGCTGCAACGTTACCTGCATCAATCTATTCCCAACTGATCCCACAGCTCATCGATACGGCGGGTGACGGCCTCGTCCTTGACGATGACCCGTCCCCATTCGCGTGTAGTCTCGCCCGGCCACTTGTGGGTGGCGTCCAGGCCCATCTTCGACCCCAACCCGGACACCGGCGACGCGAAGTCCAGGTAGTCGATCGGGGTGTTGTCGATCATCACCGTATCACGCTTGGGGTCCATGCGCGTGGTGATGGCCCAGATCACATCGTTCCAGTCGCGGGCGTTGATGTCATCGTCGGTGACGATAACAAACTTGGTGTACATGAACTGTCGCAGGAACGACCACACACCCAGCATCACGCGCTTGGCGTGGCCTGGGTATTGTTTTTTCATGGTCACCACCGCCATGCGGTACGAGCAACCTTCCGGTGGCAGGTAGAAGTCGACGATCTCCGGGAACTGCTTTTGCAGGATCGGCACGAACACTTCGTTCAGCGCCACGCCGAGAATCGCAGGCTCATCCGGCGGACGGCCCGTGTAGGTGCTGTGGTAGATCGGTTTTTGCCGGTGAGTGATGCGCTCGACCGTGAACACCGGGAAGCTGTCCACTTCGTTGTAATAGCCGGTGTGGTCGCCGTAGGGGCCTTCCGGCGCCATTTCGCCCGGGTGAATCACGCCTTCGAGAATGATCTCGGCGGTGGCCGGCACCTGCAGGTTGCTGCCACGGCACTTGACCAGCTCGGTGCGGTTGCCACGCAGCAGGCCAGCGAAGGCATATTCGGACAGGGTATCCGGCACCGGCGTCACGGCGCCCAGGATGGTTGCAGGGTCTGCGCCCAGCGCCACGGCCACTGGGAACGGCTGGCCGGGGTGCTTCTCGCACCATTCGCGGTAATCCAGCGCGCCGCCACGGTGGCTCAGCCAGCGCATGATGACTTTGTTGCGGCCGATGACCTGCTGGCGGTAGATGCCCAGGTTCTGGCGGTCCTTGTTCGGGCCGCGGGTAACGGTCAGGCCCCAAGTGATCAGCGGGGCCACATCGCCTGGCCAGCAGTGCTGGATCGGCAACTGGCCAAGGTCGACGTCGTCACCTTCGACCACGACTTCCTGGCACACCGCGTCCTTGACCACCTTCGGTGCCATCGACACGACCTTCTTGAAGATCGGCAGCTTCGACCAGGCATCCTTCAGGCCTTTCGGCGGCTCTGGTTCTTTGAGGAAGGCCAGCAGCTTGCCGATTTCGCGCAGTTCTTCGACCGACTCGGCGCCCATGCCCATGGCCACCCGCTCGGGCGTGCCGAACAGGTTGCCCAGTACCGGGATGTCGTACCCCGTGGGCTTCTCGAACAGCAACGCCGGGCCTTTGGCACGCAGGGTGCGGTCGCAGACCTCGGTCATTTCCAGGACGGGAGAGATCGGAACCTGGATGCGCTTGAGTTCACCGCGCTGTTCCAGGCCACGGATGAAGTCGCGCAAGTCGCGATACTGCATGCAGGAGCCTCGTGTTGGCCGTATCGGTCGGGGTGCAGAGTGTAGCGCCGTTCGGCGCCTAATGGCCAAAAATGACTTGGGGCCGCTTCGCGCCCCATCGCGACACAAGGCCGCTCCTACAGGTAATGCATAATCCTGTAGGAGCGGCCTTGTGTCGCGATGGGGCGCGAAGCGACCCCAATCGATTCCAGCCTGAAACGCTTACTTACGCTTCATCGACAAGAAGAACTCGTCGTTGGTCTTGGTCTGCTTGAGCTTGTCGACCAGGAACTCGATGGCGGCGATTTCGTCCATCGGGTGCAGCAGCTTGCGCAGGATCCACATGCGCTGCAGTTCGTCGTCGGCGGTCAGCAGCTCTTCGCGGCGGGTGCCGGAGCGGTTGATGTTGATGGCCGGGAACACACGCTTCTCGGCGATACGACGGTCCAGGGGCAGCTCCATGTTGCCGGTACCCTTGAACTCTTCGTAGATCACTTCGTCCATCTTCGAGCCGGTTTCGACCAGCGCGGTGGCGATGATGGTCAGCGAACCGCCTTCTTCGATGTTACGCGCGGCACCGAAGAAACGCTTCGGCTTCTCCAGGGCGTGGGCGTCGACACCACCGGTGAGGACCTTGCCGGAGCTCGGGATCACGGTGTTGTAGGCACGTGCCAGACGGGTGATGGAGTCGAGCAGGATGACCACGTCTTTCTTGTGCTCGACCAGGCGCTTGGCCTTCTCGATGACCATCTCGGCAACCTGCACGTGGCGGGTTGGCGGCTCGTCGAAGGTCGAAGCGACCACTTCGCCGCGCACGGTGCGCTGCATTTCGGTCACTTCTTCCGGGCGCTCGTCGATCAGCAAGACGATCAGGTGGCACTCGGGGTTGTTACGGGTGATGTTCGCCGCGATGTTCTGCAGCATGATCGTTTTACCCGCTTTCGGCGGGGCGACGATCAGGCCACGCTGGCCTTTGCCGATCGGGGCGCACAGGTCGATGACGCGGCCGGTCAAGTCTTCGGTGGAACCGTTACCGGCTTCCATCTTCAGGCGCTTGTTGGGGAACAGCGGCGTCAGGTTTTCGAACAGGATCTTGTTCTTCGCGTTTTCAGGGCGATCGAAGTTGATCGTGTCGACCTTCAGCAGGGCGAAGTAACGCTCCCCTTCCTTCGGCGGGCGGATCTTGCCGACGATGGTATCGCCGGTACGCAGGTTGAAACGGCGGATCTGGCTAGGCGAGACGTAGATGTCGTCGGGGCCGGCCAGGTAGGACGCATCAGCCGAACGCAGGAAACCGAAACCATCCTGGAGAATCTCCAGCACGCCGTCACCCGAGATCTCTTCGCCGCTTTTCGCGTGCTTCTTCAGCAGGGCGAAAATCACGTCCTGTTTGCGCGAACGGGCCATGTTTTCGATGCCCATCTGTTCGGCCATTTCCAGCAGATCGGTAATCGGCTTTTGCTTGAGTTCAGTCAGGTTCATAAGGGGAGTGACGTAATCATGTATGAAGGGAGGATTAAGCTTCTGGCTTAATGAAGCCGCGCCGCTAGAAGGCGATAGGATCGCGCACAGATTCTAATTAGGAGTGCGTCGGCGACGGCGTGCAGGGGGCACTGGAGAAGCAGTGCGAGGCCGAATGTAACACTTGCTTTTTTCGACGTCTAGTGGGTTGGAAAAGAAAAGCCCCGGTATTTCCGGGGCTTTTTCACATCACAGGTGGGCGTCGAGGAACGCGGCCAGCTGCGATTTGGACAGTGCGCCGACCTTGGTGGCCTCGACGTTGCCGTTCTTGAACAGCATCAGCGTCGGGATGCCACGCACGCCATGCTTGGCCGGGGTTTCCTGGTTGTCGTCGATGTTCAGCTTGGCGACAGTCAGTTTGCCTTCGTAGGTAGAAGCGATGTCGTCCAGAACCGGAGCGATCATCTTGCATGGACCGCACCATTCAGCCCAGTAGTCGACCAGCACCGGGCCTTGGGCTTGCAGGACTTCGGCCTCGAAGGTGGCGTCGGTGACGTGTTTGATCAGATCGCTGCTCATGGATATCTCCGGGGTCGTAAGCATAAAAACGTGGCCCATCATAGCCGCAGAGGCTGACTACAGGAAGTCACAGACGATTGAGTGTAACTATAGTTGTGCAAGACGCCGCGAATCGAAACTGTCATATGCGTGTCATAACATCGAATGGCACATTGCCCTGCATCAAGCCTTGGCGTGCCACGCGTTGGCGACAGCCCCGTATCGTGGCACGATTGCCAGGTTAACGACCGAGAACATCCAGATCATGCCGCATACCAACGCGAAGAACCTGTCTCTGATCGCCGCCATCGACCTTGGCTCCAACAGTTTTCACATGGTCGTGGCCAAGGCCCACCACACCGAGATCCGCATTCTCGAACGGCTGGGGGAAAAGGTTCAGCTGGCCGCCGGCATCGACGAAGAGCGCAAGCTCAGCGAAGAAGCCATGGAACGAGGCCTCGACTGCCTCAAGCGCTTCGCCCAACTGATCAACGGGCTGCCCGCGGGTGCGGTGCGCATCGTTGGCACCAACGCCCTGCGCGAGGCGCGCAACCGCAACGAATTCATCCAGCGCGCCGAGGCCATTCTCGGGCACCCGGTGGAAGTGATTTCCGGCCGTGAGGAAGCCCGCCTGATCTACCTCGGCGTCTCCCACACCCTGGCCGACAACCCCGGTAAGCGCCTGGTCGCCGACATCGGCGGCGGCAGTACCGAGTTCATCATCGGCCAGCGGTTCGAGCCACTGCTGCGCGAGAGCCTGCAAATGGGCTGCGTCAGCTTCACCCAGCGCTACTTCCGCGACGGCAAGATTACCCCGGCGCGCTATGCCCAGGCCTACACCGCCGCGCGGCTGGAGCTGATGAGCATCGAAAACGCCCTGCACCGCCTGACCTGGGACGAAGCCATCGGGTCGTCCGGCACCATCCGCGCCATCGGCGCAGCCATCAAGGCCAGCGGCCTGGGCAATGGCGAGGTCAACGCCGAAGGGCTGGCGTGGGTCAAACGCAAACTGTTCAAGCTGGGCGAGGTCGACAAGATCGACTTCGAAGGGGTCAAGCCAGACCGCCGCACCATCTTCCCGGCAGGCCTTGCGATTCTCGAGGCCATCTTCGACGCCCTCGAACTGCAACGCATGGACCACTGCGACGGCGCCCTGCGCGAAGGCGTGCTGTTCGACCTGCTCGGCCGCCATCACCACGAAGACGTGCGCGAGCGCACCCTCAATTCATTGATGGAGCGTTACCACGTCGACCAAGGCCAGGCCGCGCGCGTCGAGCGCAAGGCACTGCACGCGTTCGACCAGGTAGCAAAAGCCTGGAAGCTGGAAGAGGGAAATTGGCGCGATCTTCTGGGATGGGCCGCAAAAGTGCACGAAGTTGGGCTGGATATCGCCCACTACCACTACCACAAGCACGGCGCCTACCTGATCGAGCACTCCGACCTGTCGGGCTTCTCCCGTGAGGATCAGCAGATGATGGCCCTGCTGGTACGCGGCCATCGCCGCAATATCCCCAAGGACAAGTTCGCCGAGTTCGGCGATGAAAGCGTGCAGCTGATTCGCCTGTGCGTGCTGCTGCGCTTCGCCATCCTGTTCCACCACATTCGTGGCACGCAGCAAATGCCGAAGGTACAGCTGCAAGCAGGCGACAACAGCCTCGATGTGGTCTTCCCAGAAGGCTGGCTGGAGCAGAACCAGCTGACCCAGGCCGACTTCGCCAACGAGGCGGAGTGGCTGGCCCGGGTCGGCTTCGTCCTCAGCGTACGTTGAGGACCGGGTTGCTCAGGCGCTCCAGCAGGGTCGCCTGGGCACTGCGCGGGTTCTGGTTGCCGGTCGGGGTGCTGCGCACGTAGCGCCCATCCGACTGCAGCGTCCAGGCATGGGTGTTGTCGGTCAGGTAGCTTTCCAGCTCTTTCTTCACCCGCAGCAACAGCTTCTTGCCTTCGACCGGGAAGCAAGTCTCGACACGCTTGTCGAGGTTGCGCTCCATCCAGTCGGCACTGGACAGGTAGATCTGCTCCTCGCCGCCATTGAGGAAGTAGAACACCCGGGTGTGCTCCAGGAAGCGGCCGATGATCGAGCGCACGTGAATGTTGTGCGAAACCCCCGGAATACCTGGCCGCAGGCAGCACATACCGCGCACCACCAGGTCGATGCGCACACCGGACTGGCTGGCCTTGTACAGCGCCTTGATGACCTTGGCATCGGTCAGCGAGTTGAACTTGGCGATGATGTGCGCGGGTTTGCCTTCGAGCGCGAACTGGGTCTCCCGGGCAATCATGTCGAGCATGCCCTTCTTCAGCGTGAAGGGTGCGTGCAGCAGCTTTTTCATGCGCAGGGTCTTGCCCATGCCGATCAGCTGGCTGAACAGCTTGCCGACGTCTTCGGTGAGGGCGTCGTCAGAGGTCAGCAGGCTGTAGTCGGTGTACAGGCGGGCGTTGCCGGCGTGGTAGTTGCCGGTACCCAGGTGCGCATAGCGGACGATTTCGCCCTGCTCACGCCGCAGGATCAGCATCATCTTGGCGTGGGTCTTGAACCCGACCACCCCGTAAATCACCACCGCACCCGCCGCTTGCAGGCGGCTGGCCATCTGCAGGTTGGACTCTTCGTCGAAACGCGCGCGCAATTCGATCACCGCAGTGACTTCCTTACCGTTACGGGCAGCGTCCACCAACGCGTCGACGATTTCCGAGTTGGCACCGGAGCGGTACAGGGTCTGGCGCACGGCCAGCACATGCGGGTCCTTGGCGGCCTGGCGCAGCAGGTCGACCACCGGCGTGAACGACTCGAACGGGTGCATCAGCAGCACGTCCTGTTTACTGATCACGCTGAAGATGTTGTCGGCGTTCTGCAGCAGCTTGGGGATCGCCGGGGTGAACGGCATGTATTGCAGCTGCGGGTGGCTGTCGAGGCCGGTGATGCTGAACAGGCGGGTCAGGTTGACCGGGCCATTGACCTGGTACAGCTCGCTCTCGCTCAGGCTGAACTGCTTGAGCAGGTAGTCCGACAGGTGTTTCGGGCAGGTATCAGCCACCTCAAGCCGCACGGCATCACCGTAACGGCGCGAGAACAGCTCGCCGCGCAGGGCGCGGGCCAAGTCGTCGACTTCTTCGGAGTCCAGCGCCAGGTCGGCGTTTCGGGTCAGGCGGAACTGGTAGCAGCCCTTGACCTTCATGCCCTGGAACAGGTCGTCGGCGTGCGCGTGGATCATCGACGACAGGAACACGTAGTTAGCGCCCGGGCCACCGACTTCTTCAGGCACGCGGATGACCCGCGGCAACAGGCGCGGCGCCGGGATGATCGCCAGGCCCGAGTCGCGGCCGAAGGCATCGACGCCTTCGAGTTCAACGATGAAGTTGAGGCTCTTGTTCACCAGCAAGGGGAACGGGTGCGTCGGGTCGAGGCCGATCGGGGTGATGATCGGCGCGATCTCGTCACGGAAGAAGCGCCGCACCCAGGTCTTGAGCTTGGGCGTCCAGTGACGGCGACGGATGAAGCGGATGTGGTGTTTTTCAAGCTCTGGCAGCAGCACGTCGTTGAGGATCGCGTACTGGCGATCCACCTCGGTGTGCACCAGCTCGCTGATGCGCGCCAGCGCCTGGTGCGGCTGCAAGCCGTCGGCCCCGGCCTGTTCGCGGGCGAAATTGATCTGCTTCTTCAGGCCGGCGACGCGGATCTCGAAGAATTCGTCGAGGTTGCTGGAGAAGATCAGCAGGAATTTCAGACGTTCGAGCAGCGGGTAGCTCTCGTCCAGTGCCTGCTCCAGCACCCGAATGTTGAACTGCAGCTGCGACAGCTCGCGATGAATGTACAGGCTGCTGTCGTCAAGGCCCGGGACGGTGATCGCCGGTGCCGGCGCGGGGGCCGGTGCCGCGGCCTCGACCACAGGCTCGGGCTCTGGCGCCGGCGGCAGGTCTGGCGGGGTTTGCACCATCTCTTCGGGGACTGCCTGGGCGTCCTTGATCGCGACAGGGGTGAGCACTTCATTATTCATCTGGACGTTCCTGGAGGACGTTAACGCCCTATCATCAATTGAGCGGGACGATAAGCGGCCATTATGACGCCTGTGTTACACCCACTGGCAAGCCTGCGACTTGTGGCCGAAGGCATTGTCCTTGTAGGAATTGTTCACGTCGAGACACATTTGGACACTTTCATCCACGCGCGCGAAGGGGTAGGCTGCGCGTTCATTTCGCCAGCACCTCAGAAAATGCTTCAACAATTCCTGCAGGATTTCGGCTACTTCGCCCTTTTTCTAGGCACCTTCTTTGAAGGCGAGACCATCCTGGTGCTTGCGGGTTTCCTCGCGTTCCGCGGTTACATGGACATCAAGCTGGTGTGCCTGGTGGCCTTCTTCGGCAGCTATGCCGGCGATCAGCTGTGGTACTTCATGGGCCGTCGCCATGGGCGCAAGATCCTGGCACGCAAACCGCGCTGGCAGGCCATGGGTGATCGGGCGCTGGACCACATCCGCCGCCACCCCGACATCTGGGTGCTGAGCTTCCGCTTCGTCTATGGGCTGCGCACGGTCATGCCGGTGGCCATTGGCCTGTCAGGCTATCCGCCGCGCCGCTACCTGCTGCTCAACGGCCTCGGTGCCGCCATCTGGGCGCTGGCCCTGGGCGCAGCGGCCTACCACTTCGGCGCCATCCTCGAAGGCTTGTTGGGCAATGTGAAGAAGTACGAGCTATGGGTGCTCGGCGGCCTGTTGTTGCTCGGTGTCCTGCTCTGGCTGCGCCGGCGCTTCCGCACCCTGCGCGCGGAGCGCAAGGCGGCGGCACTGGCTCAGGCCCCAGACGCTGAGCAGGCTGTAAGCCAGGAGCAGGACCCACCCAAGCGGCGTGATCACCGCTAAGCCCAGAGCGCCAGCCAGGTACAGCGCTGGCGCATTCGACAGCAACCGCGCCCGCTCCAGGCGCACGGCCCAGGGCCGGTTCTCTAGCAGCGCGCCGAGCACGAACAGGCCCAAGGCCATGACCGACCAGCCCAGTATCAGGGCGGCGGCAGGCACGCGCTCCGCGGCCTCCATCAAATAGCTGCCCAAGGCCACATAGACGACGAACTGCGCCGCTACATAGGCCTGCTGCGCCCGCCCCAGGGCAACCTCGAACTTGCGAAACAGCGCCAGGTCCGGCTTGGCCTGCGGGTAACGCGCCGCGACATCGGCCGGGCGCCAGCCCGTGGGCATGAACCAGATCCGCCACTTGTCCCACATGCTGCGCGTGCGCCGGGCATCACGCCACAGTTGGGCGTAGAACTGCAGGTTGGCCCACAGCGGGTTCCAGCTGGCCAGTGGGGTGGTCACGCCGAATACCACGGGCTCGGCCGGGTCCTCTTCCTTGAACGTTCCGAACAGGCGGTCCCAGAGAATGAACACGCCGCCGTAATTGCGATCCAAGTAAACAGGATTTTGCGCATGGTGGACGCGATGGTTGGATGGCGTGATGAAGATCCACTCAAGCCAACCGAGTTTGGCAATGTGCCGGGTATGCACCCAGAACTGGTACAGCAGGTTCAGCGACGCCACGGTGATGAACACCAGGGGCGGCACGCCGATCAGCGCCAATGGCAGGTAGAAGATCCACGAAAAGATGAAGCCGCTGCTGGTCTGGCGCAGCGCCGTGGTGAGGTTGTACTCCTCGCTCTGGTGGTGCACCGAATGGGCCGCCCACAGCACGTTGCGTTCGTGCCCCAGGCGGTGCAGCCAGTAGTAGCAGAGGTCGTACAGGACGAACGCCAGCACCCACACCCACCACGCTTGCAGGGGCAAGCGCAGCAGCGCCAGATGCTCCCAGGCCAAGGCATAGGTCAGCAGCCCGACACCTTTGGTCAACAGGCCAGTGCTGGTCGACAAGGCGCCTGTACTCAGGCTGTTGATCGCGTCGGCCAGGGTGTAATTACGCTGGCCACGCACGCGGTCAGCCACCAGCTCAACGGCGATCAATACGAAGAAGAACGGCACGGCCAGCAGTATCAGGTCCATGGTGACGACCTCAGGCGTTATCCACAAAGATTAGGCCGCGACCGCGGGAATCCCTATGGCTACATCTGCCAAACTAGAGGACATTTAGCGCCTCGACACTGGAGTAATGAGCATGACGAAAAAAGTAGCGGTGATACTTTCCGGCTGTGGCGTCTATGACGGCGCCGAAATCCACGAAAGCGTGATCACCCTGCTGCGCCTCGACCAGCGCGGGGCGCAGGTGCAGTGCTTTGCGCCGAACATCGCGCAGATGCATGTGATCAATCACCTGACCGGCGAAGAGATGCCCGAGTCGCGCAACGTGCTGGTGGAGTCGGCGCGTATTGCCCGTGGCGAGGTCAAGGACATCCGCGAAGCCAATGCCGAAGACTTCGATGCACTGATTGTGCCCGGTGGTTTCGGGGCGGCGAAAAACCTCTCCAACTTTGCCGTCGAAGGCACCAACTGCAGCGTCAACCCAGACGTGCTGGCCTTGGCCGAAGCCTTTGCCGATGCCTGCAAGCCGGTTGGGCTGATCTGCATCTCGCCAGCACTGGCGGCGAAGATCTACGGCCCAGGCGTGATCTGCACCATCGGCAATGATGCCGGCACGGCTGCTGCGGTAGAGAAGATGGGGGGCAAGCATGAAGAGTGCGATGTGCACGACATCGTTGAAGACACCCAGCGCAAGCTGGTGACGACCCCGGCCTACATGGTTGCGAAGTCGATCAGCGAAGCGGCCGGTGGGATCTACAAGCTGGTAGACCGGGTGCTGGAGCTGACCCACGAGGGCGACCAATAACCCCCCGCCTGCCCTGCCTTTGTAGGAGCGGCCTTGCGTCGCGAAAGGGCTGCGCAGCGGCCCCGGCAATCTATGCCTGATGCGCAGATCGTGGGGCCGCTGCGCGGCCCTTTCGCGACGCAAGGCCGCTCCTACAAAAGCCATGCACGTCAGGTGGGTTTAGACAAGCGCGTACAAAAGCCGTGGACGTCAGGTGGGCTTGGACAAGCGCGCGATAATCCGGTCCAGCGCATTGGCGAATGCCTGTTTCTCGCGCTCGCCATAAGGCGCCTGCCCTCCCCCAACCTGCCCTTGCTCGCGCAAATCGGTGAACAGGTTGCGCGTCGCCAGCCGGTCGCCCATGTTGCGCTCGTCAAACTCGCGCCCGCGCGGGTCCAGCGCCGCCACGCCTTTCTTGACCAGCCGATCGGCCAACGGCACGTCGCTGCAGATCACCAGCTCACCAGGCTCGGCGTTGTCGACCAAATAGTCGTCGGCCGCATCCATACCGCTGGGTACCACGATCAGCCGCACACAGGCAAAGGCCGGCTTGCTTTGCGCCTGGCCTGCCACCATCACCACCTCGAGTTTGCGCTTGAGGGCGAACTTGACGATCAAATCCTTTGCCGCCTTGGGGCAAGCGTCGGCATCGATCCATACACGCATCCGTAAACACCTCTAAATCAGCGAGACTACGCTCATGCAGCCCATCATGCCCGAAGCGGGCTGAAAGCTGGAGTCGGCGGGTTTCACCCACACGCAAGGACGCTGGAAAAATGACGCCAACAAATCGATTTAGCGCTTATCCGACTGGTTCACTCAGGCTAAACTCGCCGCAGCCCTACTGGCCTGCCACGAGCGCGCAATGAACCACCCCCAAGAAATCCGCCCAGACCTGGACGAAGGCATCGACCGCAAAGTTCTGGCGACCTTGCGTGCGCGCTTTCTGACGCTCAACCAAGGTCGCCTGCAACGTGCGATGGAGGGGCTGTCGACGCGCCAGCAACAGGTACTGACGCTGTTGCCGCTGCTGTTCCACGTCAACCACCCACTGCTGCCCGGCTATGTCTCGAGCAGCACGCCCGCCGGGGTGGCCGGTTTCGAGCCTGCCGACGACCTGGTCGCCGAAGCGCAACGGCTGGCACGCTCGTTTGCCTACAAGGCTCGCCAGGGGCAGGCAGCGCGCCCTATCCATGGCGTGTTCCTGATGGGCAGCCTGGGCTCGCTGGCCCAGGCCGAACAAAGCGACATGGACTTGTGGGTCTGCCATGCGCCAGGCCTGGGTGATGACCTGCTGAACGAGCTGCGTCGCAAATGCCAACTGCTGGAAACCTGGGCCGCCAGCCTGGGCGCCGAGGCACACTTCTTCCTCATCGACCCGCAAGGCTTTGCACAAGGCGAGCGGGACGGCCAGCTTGGCTCCGACGACTGCGGCACCACCCAGCATTACCTGCTGCTCGACGAGTTCTACCGCACCGCCATCTGGCTGGCTGGGCGTACGCCGCTGTGGTGGCTGGTGCCGGTCTACGAAGAGCACAACTACAGTGCCTATACCCAGACCTTGCTCAGCAAGCGCTTCATCCGCAGCCAGGACGTGCTCGACCTCGGCAACCTGGCGCATATCCCCCCCGGCGAGTTCGTAGGTGCAGGGCTGTGGCAACTGTTCAAAGGCATCGACTCGCCCTACAAATCGCTGCTCAAACTGCTGCTGACCGAAGCCTACGCCAGCGAGCACCCTGCCGTGCGCTGCTTGAGCCTGGACTACAAGCATGCGGTGTTCGCCAACCAGCTCGACCTCGACGAGCTGGACCCTTACGTGATGGTCTATCGGCGCATCGAGCACTATCTGCGACAACGCGGCGAAACGGCGCGCCTCGAACTGGTCAGGCGCAGCCTGTACCTGAAGGTCAACAAGAAACTCAGCGGCCAAGTGCGCGCCAACGGTTGGCAGCGCCAATTGCTGCAGCGCCTGGCGGACGAATGGGGTTGGGACGAGCGCCAGCTGGCCCTGCTCGACAGCCGCAGCCAATGGAAGGTTGGCCAGGTCGCGGTCGAACGCCGCGAGCTGGTGGCTGAGCTGAACCACAGCTACCGCTTCCTCAGCCAGTTCGCCCAGACCCGCAACGCCAGCAGCCGCGCCGACCAGCGTGACCTCAATGTGCTGGGCCGGCGCCTGTACGCCGCCTTCGAGCGCCGTGCCGGCAAGACCGAGGTGATCAACCCTGGGATCGCCCCGGACCTGGCAGAGGGCACCCTCACCCTGGTCCAGGCCCCCAACCGCAAAGAGCCGGGCAGCCACCACTGGGAGCTTTACACCGGCAACCTGAGCACGCACGAGGTCACGCACTTCAGCCCGATCAAACGTTGCCGCGAGCTGCTCGAACTGCTGACCTGGGCCCATCGCAATGGCGTCATCGACAGCAGTACACGCTTCGCCGTGCACCCTGGCGCCAGTGACCTGCGCGAGCTCGAGCTGTTCAACCTGCTGGGCAGCTTGCAGCAGACCCTCGACCTGCCGCTGCCGACCGTCAGCGAAGTCCGTCTGCTGCAACCCAGTGTGGCCGACGAGATCCTGTTGCTGATCAACGTCGGCATCGACCCGCTGCGCCAGCACCGCGACCTGAACATCCTGATGACCACCGAGCGCACCGACTCGCTGAGCTACGCCGGCGTGCGCGAAAACCTGGTGCTGACGCTGGACCAGGTCACCCTCAACAGCTGGAACGAAGTGCTGGTGCAGCGCTATGACGGCGAGCACGCGTTGCTGCGCTGCCTGCGCGATTACCTCAACAGCCTCGGCCAGCGCGGCCACCGCCCCCGGCTACGGGTGCGCTGCTTCTGCCACAACCGCGCCCAGGCCATCGAGCAGCGGGTCGAGGAGGTGTTCGCCACGGTGCAACAGTTGCTCGACCAGGGGGCGAACTACCGCTACCTGCTGCAGGTAGCCCAGCACACCCATGTGCTGGAGTTGCTGCCTGGCCAGGTAAGCCTGGCGACCCTGGCCAACCATGAGGCGCTGCTGGACTACCTGAGCGAAGAACGCAGCCGCTACAGCCCGCTGCACCTGGACGCCAATGCCCTGCAGGACCACGACCTGGCCCTGGTGCTGGAGCAGGGGCGGCCCGCGTGCATCCAAGTGTTCTATCGCCTGCAAGGCGCCTGGGCTGATCTGTATGTGCTGGATGAGTACAACGCGCTGTGGCAACAGCGCCTGCCATTGCAGGATGAAGCCCATCTGCTGCTGCCGCTGCAACGCTTCCTGCGCTCGGTGCTGATGCGCCGCGATACCCAACTGCCGCTGGACGCCCTGCGCCCCGCTTCGCTGGATATCCACTATGGGCAGTTGTTGCCGTCAGGCCCGGGCAAGGCGCGCAGCATCGAGCCACGGCTGGTGCCTGTCGAGGGTAGCGGCCAGCCGTACTATGAGGTTCAGGCGATTATCCAGGGCGGTGCTGCGGGTGCCGTGACGGTGACGTTGTACTGTGACCAGCAGGAGTTCTCCGAGCTGGACCATGGCGACCAGCTGTACGCCGTGGTCGCCCGGCAGATCATCGGGCAACGCCGCAGCGCCGGTCATTACCGCTGCTACATTACCGACCTGGATTTGTCCGAGCTGCTGGGTGATGAGCTGGGCGCGACCGTTTTGTACCTGCGTTACAAGCGGGAGCTGGAACAGGCGCTGAATGAGGGGCTAGAGCAGTTGCAGGCAGCGATCGGGGGATGAACCAGCGGGGCCGTATGGGAGCGGGCTTGCCCGCTGCCACAGGAGACTTGGCGCAGCGGCCCTCAAGGCTCACAGGTCGAAATCACCCGCCGCTTCTGGCTGGTACTCGACTTCCAGCAGCTTCAGCTTGAGGGTCTTGCCGCCCGGCGCCGGCCAGTCGATCTGCTCACCGACCGAAAGGCCCAGCAAGGCACAACCAATCGGCGCCAGGATCGACACCTTGCCTTCCGGCCCAGCATCCTTCGGGTACACCAAGGTCAAGTGGTAGTCCTTGCCGCTGGCCTCTTCACGGCAGTGCACGCGCGAGTTCATGGTCACCACCCCGGCCGGGACGTCCTCGTGACCGACCACCTGTTCGGCGCGGTCAAGCTCGTCCTGCAGGGCGAGCACACCCGGCGTACTTTCGTCGAGGCTGTCGATCAGACGCTCGAGACGTTGTACGTCCAATCGGGTGAGGATGAGGGAAGGCTTGGTGCTCATGATCCAGTCAGACTCCTTTGAACAGGCAATTTTCGTCGGGCAAATAAAGCAAAACCCCGCCCAAGGGCGGGGTTTATGATGACTTTGGCGTCACCGACGCAGAACCTGACACTACCACAGCCGGGCAAATACTCAAGCCCGTGCGCGCAAGGCCTCGGCTTCGCGGCAGATCTGCCGGCGCCGCTCGTCGTCTGCAGACCGCCATTCGCGGATGTGCTCCACAGGGCGGTGGCAGCCGGTGCAGACACGCTGCTCATCCAGGCGGCAGACGCTGATGCACGGCGATTTCACGGCCGCGCTGACATTGCTGTAGAGCGGCTTGGGCGGCCGCGGCTGCTCACTCATCTCAGATCTCGTCAAAGTCCAGCTTCTCGCCGGCCCGCTCCCAGACGATGCGCTCCAGCATCTCGCCGAGCAGCTCTTCGCTCTTCTCGCAGATCCACTTCTTGCTCTCTTCGTCGTAGTCGAAGTGGAAGCCACCCGACTTGTCCGCCAGCCACAACTGGCGAAGGGGCTCCTGGCGGCTGAAGATCAACTGGCTGCCGTTGTCGAACTTGATGGTCAGGACACCGGCGGAGTTCTCCATGTCCAGGTCCATGCCGCTCTCGTCGAACAGGTCTTCCAGGGCCTGTTGGGTCGCGTCGACCAGATCATGGAAACGCGCTTCGCTCAAACTCATTGCAGGAACCTCGAAATTGGCTGCGTTACAGGCAAGCCGGGCAAGATACGGGCGCTTGCCGCCGAATGCAAAGATTAGCCATTGCAGGCGGCAAGAATAGCCCGCCCGGCGGACCGGCTCTTGCATAGGCAATCCGCCGGTCGCTCGGTATACTCGGGCGCAATACTGCATATTTCAAAGGATTTCACCCATGAAGCGCCTGATTTCCTCGCTCGCGGCGCTGGTCGCGGTTGCCTGCCTCGTTTCGGCCTGCGGTCAGAAGGGCCCCCTGTACCTGCCGGAAGACGGCAAGGACGGCAAGGGCAGCCAGAAGTCGCATCAGCACAAGCACGCTCCGGCGGTACAGCCGCAAGAAGAGCAGCCTATCCAGCCCGAGCAAACGCCAGAGCAGTAAGGAAATCAGATGAACGCTTTCAATTACCGCGACGGTGAACTGTTCGCGGAAGGTGTGGCCCTGTCGGCCATCGCCGAACGTTTCGGCACCCCGACCTACGTGTACTCGCGCGCCCACATCGAAGCCCAGTACCGCAGCTATACAGACGCGCTGCAAGGCGTCGAACACCTGGTGTGCTTTGCAGTCAAGGCCAACTCCAACCTCGGTGTGCTGAACGTGCTGGCCCGTATGGGCGCAGGCTTCGACATCGTTTCCGGCGGTGAGCTGGAGCGTGTACTGGCCGCTGGCGGCCGTGCTGATCGTGTGGTGTTCTCCGGTGTCGGCAAGACCCGCGAAGACATGCGCCGCGCGCTGGAAGTCGGCGTGCACTGCTTCAACGTCGAATCCACCGACGAGCTTGAGCGCCTGCAAGTGGTGGCCGCCGAGATGGGCAAGGTTGCCCCGGTCTCGCTGCGGGTCAACCCGGACGTCGACGCCGGCACCCACCCGTACATCTCCACCGGCCTCAAAGAAAACAAATTCGGCATCGCCATCGCCGACGCCGAAGCCATCTACGTGCGTGCCGCCCAACTGCCGAACCTGGACGTGGTCGGTGTCGACTGCCACATCGGTTCGCAGTTGACCACCGTCGAGCCGTTCCTCGATGCCCTCGACCGCCTGCTGGACCTGGTCGACCGCCTGGCCGACTGCGGCATCCACCTGCGCCACCTCGACCTGGGTGGCGGCGTTGGCGTGCGCTACCGCGATGAAGAGCCGCCTTTGGTGGCCGACTACATCAAGGCCATCCGCGCGCGCGTCGGCGACCGCGACCTGGCCCTGGTCTTCGAGCCGGGCCGCTACATCGTGGCCAACGCCGGTGTCCTGCTGACCCGCGTCGAGTACCTAAAGCACACCGAACACAAAGACTTCGCCATCATCGATGCGGCGATGAACGACCTGATCCGCCCGGCCCTGTACCAGGCCTGGATGGGCGTCAGCGCGGTCACCCCACGCGAAGGCCAAGGCCGCGCCTACGACCTGGTCGGGCCGATCTGCGAAACCGGCGACTTCATTGCCAAGGAGCGCGAGCTGAACCTGGCCGAAGGCGATCTGCTGGCTGTGCAGTCTGCCGGCGCCTATGGTTTTGTCATGAGCTCGAACTACAACACCCGTGGCCGTTGCGCCGAAATCCTGGTCGACGGTGACCAGGCGTTCGAAGTACGCCGCCGCGAAACCGTCGCCGAACTGTATGCTGGCGAAAGCCTGCTGCCGGAGTGAGCCCATGCTGCTGCGTTTCACCAAGATGCATGGGCTGGGCAACGACTTCATGGTCCTCGACCTGGTCAGCCAGCACGCACACATCCAGCCCAAGCATGCCAAGCAATGGGGCGACCGCCACACCGGCATCGGCTTCGACCAGCTGCTGATCGTCGAGGCACCGAACAATCCAGAAGTGGACTTCCGCTACCGGATCTTCAATGCCGACGGCTCCGAAGTCGAACAGTGCGGCAACGGTGCGCGCTGCTTTGCCCGCTTCGTGCTGGACAAGCGCCTGACCGCGAAAAAGCGCATCCGCGTCGAAACCAAGAGCGGCATCATCGAGCTGGACGTGCAGAACGACGGCCAGGTGAGTGTCGACATGGGCCCGCCGCGCCTGGTGCCGGCCGAAATCCCCTTTGTCGCCGACGAGCAGGCACTGAGTTACCCATTGGAAGTCGACGGCGAGGTTCACGCCATTGCCGCTGTGTCCATGGGCAACCCACATGCCGTGTTGCGCGTCGATGACGTGCATACCGCGCCTGTGCATGCCCTGGGCCCGAAGATCGAAAACCATCCGCGCTTCCCGCAGCGGGTCAACGCTGGCTTCATCCAGGTCATCGACCGTCACCGTGCCAACCTGCGGGTCTGGGAGCGCGGTGCCGGCGAGACCCAGGCCTGCGGCACCGGCGCTTGCGCTGCGGCCGTGGCGGCTATCAGCCAAGGCTGGATGGACTCACCGGTGACCCTCGACTTACCGGGTGGCCGCCTGCACATCGAATGGGCCGGCCCCGGCAAGCCCGTGTTGATGACCGGCCCGGCCGTACGCGTCTACGAAGGACAGGTTCGTCTCTAAGCGAGTAACCGCCATGACCGATCAGCCCAAGGTTGTACCCCAGCAGTCCACCGAGCTCGATGCCGAGGCGGTGGTCGCGTACCTGCGCGCCCACCCGACCTTCTTCGCCGAGCACGACGAGCTGCTGGTCGAGCAGCGCATCCCCCACCAGCGTGGCGACAGCGTGTCGCTGGTGGAGCGCCAGCTCAAGCTGCTGCGCGACCGCAACATCGAGATGCGCCATCGCCTGTCGCAACTGATGGACGTGGCGCGAGACAACGACCGGCTGTTCGACAAGACCCGCCGGCTGATCCTCGACCTGCTCGATGCTGGCAGCCTGGAAGAAGTGGTGATGGCGGTCGAAGACAGCCTGCGCCAGGAGTTTCAGGTGCCCTTCGTCAGCCTGATCCTGTTCGGCGATAACGTCGCACCAGTGGGCCGCTGGGTCAGCAACGCCGAGGCGCACCAAGCCATCGGCGGCCTGCTGGGGGGCGGTAAAACGGTCAGCGGCAACCTGCGCGACCATGAGCTGGCATTTCTGTTCGGTGAAGATCAGCGCCTCGAAGTCGGCTCCAGCGCCGTTGCCGCCCTCGAATACCAAGGGCTGCACGGCGTGCTGGCGATTGGCAGCCGCGACCCGCAACACTACAAGAGCAGCGTCGGCACCCTGTTCCTCGGCTACATTGCCGAAGTGCTGGGCCGTGTCGTGCCGCGCGTTACCCAGACCCTGCGTCCGGTGCGCTGATGGAACGCCAGCTGGAGGCTTATTGCGCACACCTGCGCAATGAGCGCCAGGTGTCCGAGCACACCCTGCTGGCCTACCGCCGTGACCTCGACAAGGTCATTGCCTACTGCAACGATCAGGGCATCGCCGGCTGGCAAGCGCTGCAAATCCAGCAGCTACGCCAGTTGATCGCCCGTCAGCACCACCAAGGCCAATCCTCGCGCAGCCTGGCGCGCCTGCTGTCGGCCGTGCGCGGCTTGTACCGATACCTGAACCGTGAAGGGCTGTGCCAGCACGACCCGGCCAGCGGCCTGTCTGCGCCCAAGGGCGAGCGCCGCCTGCCCAAGACGCTGGATACCGACCGCGCCCTGCAACTGCTCGACGGCGGCGTCGACGACGACTTCATTGCCCGACGTGACCAGGCCATCCTCGAACTGTTCTATTCGTCAGGCCTGCGCCTGTCCGAACTGGCTGGCCTCGACCTCGAATACCTCGACCTTGCCGGCGGGCTGGTGCAGGTGCTGGGCAAGGGTGGCAAGGCGCGCGTACTGCCTGTCGGCCGTAAAGCCCGCGAGGCCCTGCAAGCGTGGTTGCGCCTGCGCGGCATCGGCGGCCCACGCGACAGCGCCGTGTTCATCACACGTCAGGGTAATCGCCTGAGCCCACGGGCCATCCAGATGCGGGTCAAGGTCGCCGGCGAGCGTGAGCTGGGCCAGCACCTGCACCCGCACATGCTTCGCCATTCTTTCGCCAGCCATCTGCTGGAATCGTCCCAGGACCTGCGTGCGGTGCAAGAGATGCTCGGCCATGCCGACATCAGCACCACGCAAATCTACACCCACCTGGACTTCCAGCACCTGGCCGCGGTGTACGACAGCGCCCACCCCCGGGCCAAACGCAGCAAAGGCACAGACTCATGAGCATCAAGCTGATCACCTTCGACCTCGATGACACCCTGTGGGACACCGCGCCGGTGATTGCCAGCGCTGAAGTGGTCCTGCGCGACTGGCTCGAAGCCAACGCGCCGATCCTCGGCGGCGTACCGGTCGAACACCTGTTCGCCATTCGCGAGCGCCTGGTGCAGGCCGAGCCCGGCCTCAAGCACCGTATCAGCGCCCTGCGCCGGCGGGTGCTGTTCCATGCCCTGGAAGAAGTCGGCTACAGCGAAAAGCACGCGCAGGCGCTGGCCAACGAAGGCTTTGAAGTGTTCCTGCATGCACGCCACCAGGTGGAAATTTTCCCTGAGGTGCAGCCGGTGCTGGAAATCCTGCGCCACCAGTACACCCTGGGGGTGGTCACCAACGGCAACGCCGATGTGAGCCGCCTGGGCTTGGCGGACTACTTCCGCTTTGCCCTGTGCGCCGAGGACCTGGGCATCGGCAAACCGGACCCGGCGCCGTTTCTGGAGGCGCTGAAACGTGGCGAGGTCGAGGCCAGCGCGGCGGTGCATGTGGGTGACCACCCCGGCGATGACATCGCCGGCGCCCAACGGGCCGGGCTGCGGGCCGTGTGGTTCAACCCACAAGGCAAGGCCTGGGCCGGTGAGCGGGCACCCGATGCCGAGATCCAGCGGCTTTCGCAACTGCCTGAGGTAATGGCGCGCTGGCGCTGACAGGGGCCGCTTGCCGGCGATAGGGCTCCTAAACCCAACAGGCACAAAAAAGCCCGCAGCGACGGCGGGCTTTTTTGTGGGCGACCACTCAGATAGGGCGGCTGCCGTATTTGTTGTCTGGCTTCTTGGGCGGATCGGCGACCACGTTGGCCTCCACTTCCTGCACCTTGCCACCGCGCGAAAGGAACTCTTCCATCGCTTTGGCCAGGGCATCGCGCTCCTTCTGCTTGGCTTCCATGCTCGGCATCTCGTCTACCGAGACAGCGGCCTTGGACTTGCCTTTGGCAGTGGGCGCAGGGCTATCGTCTTCGCCAGCGTCTTCCGCAACGTCGTCAGCCGCTGCTTCGAGACCCTCATCAGCCTCATCATCGTCGCCTACTTCGAGGTCGTCGTTTTCCAGATCATCGTCGCTCATGTTCTACCTCATGACTTGCGAAAAGCAGGTTGGTTATAGACCAGTGCAGCCGTAGACCGGCAGCCACCGGTGAAAATTCAACTGGCCGTGGGTTGGCCACTGCCTTGGGCATCCACCTCCTGATGGGAGGGTCGTACCCTGCAGGCCCTGCTCCTGGCAGGACCTGACGAAATCCTTGAGCCACCTGCTGGCCACGCGCTAATGGCAAGCCTAGCAAAGGCTGGGGAAGCGTGCGGACTGCATGTCAAACACCCTTCGGCGCGCATTCTAGCGCGCCCGTGGAAAAAGCAAAGCTCCATAAACGCTCGGCATCTTGTAAGTTTTCTGCCTACGTCGCGAACGTGACGAATAAACCGTTTGCCGTGCGGGAAATGGCAAAAATCAGGCGAAAAAATGCCCGGCGAACCGGGCAAGTTTTTACCGCGTCGCAGTTACAGGTTGTAGCCGCGTTCGTTGTGCTGAGCCAGGTCGAGGCCGACCGACTCTTCTTCTTCGTTGACCCGCAGGCCCATCACCAGGTCCAGGACCTTGAGGATCACGTAGGTGACGATGGCGGTGTAGACCACGGTGAAAATCACGCCTTTGGCCTGGATCCAGACCTGCATGCCGATATCGGTGACCGTGCCGAAGCCGCCCAAGGCCGGTGCGGCGAACACACCGGTAAGGATGGCGCCGACGATACCGCCGATACCGTGTACGCCGAAGGCATCCAGCGAATCGTCATAGCCCAGCTTGCGCTTCAGGCTAGTGGCGCAGAAGTAGCAGATCACACCCGAAGCCAGGCCGATCACCAGGGCGCCCATCGGGCCCACGGTGCCTGCGGCAGGCGTGATTGCGACCAGGCCGGCGACCACACCCGAGGCGATGCCCAGGGCGCTCGGCTTGCCGTGGCCAAGCCACTCGGCAAACATCCAGCCCAAGGCTGCGGCGGCGGTGGCGATCTGGGTCACCAGCATGGCCATGCCGGCCGTGCCGTTGGCGGCGGCGGCAGAACCTGCGTTGAAGCCGAACCAGCCGATCCACAGCATCGCTGCGCCCATCAGGGTGTAGCCCAGGTTGTGCGGGGCCATCGGCGTGGTCGGGTAGCCTTTGCGCTTGCCCAGCACCAGGCAGCACACCAGGCCAGCGATACCTGCGTTGATGTGCACCACAGTGCCGCCCGCGAAGTCCAGCACGCCCCAATCCCACATCAGCGCGCCATCACCGCTCCACACCATGTGCGCGATCGGTGCGTACACCAGGGTGAACCAGATGCCCATGAACACCAGCATCGCGGAGAACTTCATGCGTTCGGCGAAGGCACCGACGATCAGCGCCGGGGTGATGATGGCGAAAGTCATCTGGAAGGTGATGAACACCGCCTCAGGGAACAATGCGGTGGCCGAAGTCAGGCTGTCGGGCGTGACGCCGCTGAGAAACGCCTTGGAGAAGCCACCGACGAAGGAATTGAAGTTGAGCACGCCCTTTTCCATACCGCTGGTATCGAAGGCCATGCTGTAGCCGTAGACGACCCAGAGAATGCTCATCAAACCGGTGATCGCGAAGCACTGCATCATCACCGAAAGCACGTTCTTGGAACGCACCATGCCGCCATAGAACAGGGCCAGGCCCGGGATGGTCATGAACAGCACCAGCGCCGTAGCGGTCAACATCCAGGCGGTGTCGCCGGAGTTCAGCGCTGGGGCAGCTTCCTCTGCCAGGGCGAGCCCGGGCATTACGAGGGACAATAGGGCTCCTAGCCCTGCGATCTTACGCAGAGTCATGTTGTTTTCTCCTGGGGCGTTGGGTTTGGTGAGGCTTTTTTTGTTACTTAGATCGCGTCGGTATCGGTTTCGCCGGTACGGATGCGGATCGCCTGCTCCAGATTCACCACGAAGATCTTGCCGTCACCGATCTTGCCGGTGTTGGCTGCCTTGGTGATGGCTTCGATTACCCGATCAAGGTCCTTGTCGTCGATGGCGACGTCGATCTTCACCTTGGGCAGGAAGTCGACCACGTATTCAGCACCGCGATACAACTCGGTGTGGCCCTTCTGCCGACCGAAGCCTTTGACTTCAGTGACGGTGATGCCCTGCACGCCGATTTCCGACAGTGACTCGCGCACGTCGTCCAGCTTGAACGGCTTGATGATGGCTGTGACTAGCTTCATGAAACTCTCTCCCGATTTGGTGGACTTGCCCCAGGAAAACAAACCCGTCTCAAGTCTAAGCGCAGCGGTTGGCTTTGTAACGCGTCGTCGGCATCCGGCTCCGCGTGCGCACTGCCTGGTCACAAGGAACTGCATCAGTGCATGGCTCGTACAGGTCATTGCAGAAACCTTGCCAGTTCCACTAAAACGCCAGAAAACAGCGAGTTGCACGAAATAGTCGGGATTGGCCAGTCGCCAGCATTGAAAAGATGCACGATTTCGGTGCGTGCCGGCTTGGCCCACTGCGCGAAAAATGTGCAGTGCACACTGCTTGCTCACTGGCCAAACCGCGTTTTGCTGCGTGTTACACTGCGGGTCATTTTTCAGTTTCAGTGGACAGCCGAACATGCTCGCGCCCAAAGCCCTTCTTGATGCCCTGAGCGACCAGGCCTCACGCCTGTTCAGCAGCGATACCGCCCAGCCCCGCGCCGAACTGGAAAGCCAGTTCAAAGTGCTGATGCAGGGTGCCTTCAGCAAGCTGGACCTGGTCAGCCGCGACGAATTCGACAGCCAGATGGTCGTGCTGGCCCGTACCCGCGCCCGCCTGGAGGCCCTGGAGAAGCAGGTCGCCGAGCTGGAAGCGCGGATGGCGCCGACCACGCAGGAATAACCCTCGACACACGGAGTTCGTCAGCATGAAAGTCAGTGCCCGCAATGTCTTCGAAGGTACCGTCAGCAGCGTTCAGCCCGGTGCAGTCAATGCCGAGGTCGAACTGACCCTGGCAGGCGGCGAAAAACTGGTGGCTGTGGTGACCATGACCAGCTTGCACAACCTCGGCATCAACGTCGGCAAACAGGCCGTGGCGTTGGTGAAGGCGCCGTGGGTCGTGCTGATGACCGATGCCGATGGCTATCGGCTCTCGGCGCGCAATGCCCTGGAAGGTGAGGTGGTGCGGGTCGGCGACGGCGCGGTCAACGCGGAAGTCGTGCTGAAGCTGGCGGGCGGCACCGAGGTGTTTGCCATCGTCACCCGCGAAGCCGTTCAGGAGCTTGGCCTTGCACCCGGTGTGAAAGCCACCGCATTGATCAAGGCCTCGCACATCATCCTTGGCGCCAGGCCCTGAGCCTTTGACCGCCTCAGGCCTGGGTTCATGCGCAGGCCTGGGGGCTGTCCCGCGCCGCGCTCGCCCGCTTCGGCGGTAGCTCGCTGGCGTGCAGCGTGCCGCGGAACAGCGTCGCGCCGCACAAGGTGAACAGCGTCTTCACCCGGTTGTGCGAGTTGAGTATCTCGGCCTGGATATGCTCGATGTCGTTATCCGCCGGCTGCAATGCGACCGCACGGTTGATCCACTCGATGGCGGCGAAGCGGCTTTGCTTGCGCGTGCCCTGCCCTTGCATCCAGGCCAGCCCTAGTTCAGCACTTGCACGAGCGGCAACTGAGGCGTCCGGGTGTTCGACCAGGCCCAGCAAGTAGTCGACAGCCTCCGCCTGCTCCTGCGGCTCGCCGAACTGACGCAGCAGAATACCCAGCTGCAGACGCGCACTGGCAGCGGTCTGCAAATCGCCCAACGCATCGTTCAACAATCGCCTGACGGCCAGCATGGCACTGCGCTCATTCAAGGCTTCTGCGCTTTGCATGCGACGGCAGGCCAAGGTGTATTTGGCCTGCTTGCAACCGGCCTCTACCGCGCGCAGCAACCAATAGTCGGCAGCGCTCGCGTCCAGGTACTGCGCGGGGGTGTTGGGCAGCGCGCCTCGGTGCAGGTCATGAAGGCTAAGGGCAGCCTCTGGCAGATTCAGCTCGGCACAGCGTTCATAAAGGTAGAACGCCGCCTCGTGCTGGTTGGCAGCCCAGAGCAGGCGTGGCACTTCAAGCACGTCCAAACCCGGCCCTTGGCGGCCACATTGGCGCTTTACCGCAGCCAGTGACCACACACGTGCCTGCTCGTTCGAGCACTGAAAACCCCACAGCCCAAACGCATGCCCAACCGCCCGCAACGCACAGGCGGCGGGGTGCGAGCGGCTCGCGCAGAGCTGCTCGATAGCGATACGAAAGGCCTGCTGATCGTCCTTCACTGCGTGGAACAGCATGACGCAGACAAAACTACGGAAGGGCTGGCCGATGCCTGGGACGAACCCAAGGTCAGGGTAAAGATTCACACTGGCGCCAAAATCGCGCAGGGCGCCGGCGTAATCCTGCTGAGCACAACCACGCAAAGCACCACGCCAGGCCAGCAAGGTGGCATGCTCCCTGGGCCTGAGTGCTCGCAGCGACCACGCCTTGAAGACCTGCACCCACACAGCGATCGACTGCGACTGGCCGGCATGCGGCAGTTCGAGCTGGTCCTCGATAGCCAGCCAGCGCAGTGCATTGCGTTGTTCCTCGCGCCAACGCTCACACAGCGGCCCACTGGCCAGGGCGTCGATCGCGGTGTCACTGCCTCCCCAGCAGGGCAACAAGTAGGTTGCATAAGCCTGAATCGCTTCGAAACAGCCGGGGAATGCGCCAAGTGCTTGATGCAGCCAATAGTGCTGGGCGTTTTCTCGCCCCTGCTCGGCCCGTTCGCCCAGGCACGCCGGTAAGGCCTGTGGCAGTTCGGCCAGGGGTAGCAGGCCGTATTTCACCAGCAGCGGCGCTGCAGCCTCTTGCACCTCCACGTCGGCCTCAGTGCAGGGGCTGAAGCGCACCGGCTGGCCGTCGAACAGGCCCAGCAACCAGCCTGGCTCAGCGAAATGCGCGCTGATCTTCAGCATGCCGATCGCCGCTGCCACGGGCTGGCTCGAGCGCTCCATGGCACGCAGCAGGTGCGCCGCGCCAATCTCGCAAACCTGCTCCGCCGCCAGCCGACGCTCGGCGCTGATGGGCTGGGTGTTGGCAGACTCGCGGATATGGCAGGCCCGGCTGAAACAATGAAAACCCATCACCACCTGAGGGTGATAGGCCTTGGGGCAGGCATCGATCCAGGCCTTGAGGATCTGCGTCAGGGCCTTGTCGCCCTGGCTGTCCCAATCGACCAGCATGTGCCCTTCGACGGCCTCCAGGTAGGCCGGAAACTCGCCGGGCGGCGACTGCCGCCAGCGTACTTCGAGGATGTCGAAGAAGCGGTTGAGTTCAACGAATGCACTGGCCTGCACCAGTTCACGAATTGCCTGGCGAGTGCGAGTGAGCGTTTGCACGGGGCAATACCTCAAGTCCATTTGTAGGAAGTTGTGTTGCCATCCCATGGCAATCACAGTAGCCCTTCAACACTAAGCCATACCCTGGATCTGCGCAAAAATAATTGGATCCATTTGTGTCGAATTCTAAGAAAACCCAGGGGAAATACCTGACCTGAAAAACCAGGACGCACACTTATTGCGCTGATCCTGGCTGCCGCCGCTAAGCTTGCCCAAGCCGCAGGAAGCGGCCCCATTCCGCGACAATGGAGCGTCCATGTCACTTGCTCTCGTCCACAGCCGCGCCCAGGTCGGCGTGCAGGCACCGGCGGTCAGCGTCGAAACCCACCTGGCCAACGGCCTTCCCCACCTGACCCTGGTCGGCCTGCCCGAAACCACGGTCAAGGAAAGCAAAGACCGGGTCCGCAGTGCCATCGTCAATTCCAGCCTGGATTACCCAGCCAGGCGCATCACGCAAAACCTGGCGCCTGCCGACCTGCCCAAGGATGGCGGGCGTTATGACCTGGCCATTGCCTTGGGCATCCTCGCCGCGAGTGGGCAGGTGCCGGTGGCCACCCTCTGCGACATCGAATGCCTTGGCGAACTGGCGCTGTCCGGCCAATTGCGCCCCGTGCAGGGCGTGCTACCGGCGGCGCTGGCGGCACGGGAAGCGGGCCGGGCGCTGGTAGTCCCGCAGGAGAACGCCGAGGAAGCAAGCCTGGCAGGCGGGCTGGTGGTGTATGCCGTCGGGCACCTGCTGGAGCTGGTCGCCCACCTGAACGGCCAAGTGCCCTTGCCGCCGTATGCCGCCAATGGCCTGGTCTTGAACAGCCGGCCCTACCCCGACCTCAGCGAGGTACAGGGCCAAATCGCGGCCAAGCGCGCCTTGCTGCTGGCGGCCGCCGGAGCCCATAACCTGCTGTTTACCGGCCCGCCTGGCACCGGCAAGACCTTGCTTGCCAGCCGCCTGCCAGGGCTGTTGCCGCCACTGGACGAGCGCGAAGCGCTGGAGGTGGCAGCCATTCAGTCAGTCAGCGGCCATGCGCCGTTGAACAGCTGGCCGCAACGCCCGTTCCGCCACCCACACCACTCAGCCTCGGGCCCTGCGCTGGTAGGCGGTAGCAGTCGGCCGCAACCCGGCGAAATCACCTTGGCTCACCATGGTGTGCTGTTTCTCGATGAACTGCCCGAATTTGAGCGGCGTGTGCTGGAGGTATTGCGCGAGCCGCTCGAGTCCGGCGAGATCGTGATTGCAAGGGCTCGGGACAAGGTACGCTTCCCTGCGCGGTTCCAGTTGGTGGCCGCGATGAACCCCTGCCCTTGTGGATATCTGGGCGACCCTACCGGCCGCTGCCGCTGCAGCACCGAGCAGATCCAGCGCTATCGCAACAAACTGTCGGGCCCACTGCTGGACCGCATCGACCTGCACCTGACCGTGGCGCGTGAAACCACCACCCTCAACAACCAACCCAGCGGCGAGACCAGCGCCGCTGTCGCCGAACGGGTGGCCGAAGCACGTGAGCTGCAGCAACGCCGGCAAGGGTGCGCAAATGCCTTTCTCGACCTCAACGGCTTGCGCCGCCATTGCCCGCTGGAGGCGGCGGACCAAGCCTGGCTGGAGACAGCCTGCGAACGGTTGACCCTGTCGTTGCGCGCGGCACATCGGCTGCTGAAAGTGGCACGCACGCTGGCGGATCTGGAAGGTGTGGCGTCGATTACCAGGGCGCACCTGGCCGAGGCGCTGCAGTATCGGCCTGGGAGTTGATTTGGACCCGCGATTATGGGGCCGCTTTGCGGCCCATCGCGACGCAAGGCCGCTCCTACAAGTACAGCGCCCGCCTCCGCCCGGGGGGAGTCTGTGCGGCGCTATCGGTCGGCCAACGCCGCCTCCACCGCCGCCAGCAACGCCTCTTCAGAAAACGGCTTGCCCAGGCACGCCACCGCCCCATGGCGCTGCGCAGCCTTCAGCGCCATGTCATCCCAATGCGCCGACATGCAGACGACCGGCAGCCGCCAGCCCCTGCGCGCCAACTCACGCAGTACGTCTAGCCCGGAAAGCCCAGGCATCTTCAAGTCCAGCAACGCACACCCGGCCTCGCGCGCCAGCGTCGAGGCCAAGAACTCTTCGCCCGAACCAAACAGCAACGCGCCGAAGCCTGTCGCTCGCAGCAGGTTGGCCAGGCTTTTGCGCACAGACGCATCATCGTCGACGATGCACACCCACGCCCTGTCGCGTTCAACCTCCGGTTTCATGCGGCGCCCTGGCCCTCGGCACGGGCCTCGAGCACCTTGTGCATGGCGACCAGTTCGACCAGCGAGCGGGACTGCATCTTGTTCATGATGTTCTTCTTGTGCACCTTGGTCGTCACCTCGCTGGTGCCAATCTCTTTGGCAATCTGTTTGTGCGACAACCCGCCGACCACCAGCGCGAACACCTGCCGCTCACGTTGGGTCAGCCGCGCGTACTTTTCCCTCACTTGCCGTGTATGCCGCCACGCGCGCCCAGCCGTCAGCGCACGGGCACGCAGAGCCGTCAGCAGGGTCAGCAATTGCGCCTCATCAAAGGGCTTGGTCAGGAACTCCACAGCACCCGCACGCATTGCCTGAACGGTCATGGGAATAGTGCCGTGGCCGGTCATGAACACGATCGGCCAGGGCAGGTCGAGCCGACGCACCATCGCCTGCAGCTCCAAACCGCTGGCCTCAGGCAGGTTCATGTCCAGCAACAGGCAGGCATAAGGCGTGTCGGCATGCGCTTCAAGCAGCGCCTCAGCCGAGGCGTACAGGCGATGCACAATGTCGTGCGAGCGAAAGAGTCGCCCCAAGGCTTTAAGCACCGATGGGTCGTCATCCACCACCAGCACGGGCACCGCTGCGCAATCAGCCGCGGGCTCAGCCGTATAGAGGTCGAAGGCTAGCGAAGCGTTGCTCGTGGGTCTCGCCGGCAGGTCGAGGGCCACTTCAGCCGCCAGCCGATAGCCGCGGCGTGGCACGGTCTGGATCAGGCCGCGGTCACCGAACGCCTTGCGCAACAAGGAGATCTGCACCTGCAGGTTGTTGTCTTCGACCACCGTGCCGGCCCACACCTGGCTGAACAGCTCGTCCTTGCCAACCACGCGGCCTTTGGCGCGAATCAGTGTTGCCAGCACCTCAAAAGCGCGCCCGCCCAACACGATCGGCTTGCCGTCGAGAAACGCTTCTCGTCGCTCCAGCGACACCTGGGCATTGCCAAATCGGATCATGGTCTTCTCGAGTCTCACGGGTCCGGGCGGTTGCGCAGCCCCGTGCAATCTAGGCCAGCGCCCGCATTCATACAATTATCCCGAGGGATAGGTTGGCCTTGGGACTATACAAGCGCCCGCCACGGCCAAGGGGACGATAACGGTCAAGATGGTTCCCGTTCCTGCCAAGCCGTCTGGCCCGCGCATGCGCGGGGGGATCGCTGCGTATACTCGCGCCCTTGGATGTGGTTAGCAGGGGGTGCTTGATGCTCGATGAACGCCTCGCTTACAGGCCCATCGATTATGACCAGTCGATCGACGAGGGCTGGTTGAATCGGTGCGACATCACTCGCCTGGGGCAGGAAGGCGAGCTGACCTACTTCCGCCTGTGTGACCCCGGCACGGGGCAGGCCTGGATCGCTGTGCGCGCCCCAATCGAATCCCCTGCTGCCTGCCAGCGCCTGGAGCACGATTATCGCCTGCGCCTCGACCCGAAGTGGGCCGTGATGCCCTCGGCCTATGTGCGTTCGGCCGAAGGGCCGCTGCTGGTGTATCCGGGCGGCCGCTCGGTCGCCGACCTCATCGCCCAAGGCCCGGCAGCGCTTCCCGGCTTCCTCGACATCGCCGTCAACGCCGCATCAGCATTGGCGCTGGCACACGCTGCCAACGTCCTGCACGGCGCCTTGCAACCCGCGCATATCTGCGTGCAGCACGCGCAGCGGGTGAGGCTTGGCGGGTTTCGCGCGGATGCGCACTCGCTCATCAGCGAGCAAGGCGCCCCCATCGGCAACTGGTCCTACCTGGCGCCAGAACAGATCTGCCCCCTCGGCTCCAGCAGCGACCAACGCAGCGATATCTATGCGCTGGGTGCCATCCTGTACCAGCTTTTGCTGGGCGAGTTGCCGCTCGCCGGGCGCGACACACTGCACTGGCGCCAGCTGCATGCCGGCGTGCAGCCACGGGCGGCCATCGAGGTCGACAACCGCGTGCCGCAGCCACTCAGCCGCATCCTCGCCAAGGCCCTGGCCAAAGAGCCCGATGCCCGCTACCAGACCGCCCGTGCGCTGGCGGTGGACTTTGCTCACTGCCAGCGGCAGTGGCTGGCAGCCCAGGTCATCGAAGATTTCGAGCCTGGCAGCGCTGACCCCCTATCGCCCAACCACGAACGCCTCTATGGCCGCACAGCCGAGCAGAAGGTCATCACCCTGCTGCTCAAGGCATTGCGCCGCGACAGCGCGCCCCAGGCCCTGTTCATCAAGGGCGCTACCGGCATGGGCAAGTCCAGCCTGGTACAGGCAGCGCTCAAGGGCGGCGCCGAGGGTTATTGGGCCAGCGGCAAGTGCAACAGCCTGGAACGGGCGGTGCCCTATGGGCCCTGGATCGAGATTCTCGGTTCGCTGACCACCCAGTTGCTGGCCAAGAACCGCGATGACCTTGACGCGCTGCGCCGTGAAATTCTGCGGCGCATCAAAGGGCGCGGCCGTTTGCTGGGCAAGCTGGCCCCGGACCTGAAGCTGGTGATCGGCCCCATGGCCGAGTTCCCGGAAAAGCCCACACGGCTCGCCTTGCAGAAAGAGCTGCGAGCGATCGTCGAATTCCTGCAGGTGTTCAGCCGCCCCGGGCGACCATTGGCGCTGTTTCTCGATGACATGCAGTGGGCTGACGACGCCACGCTGCACTTGCTTGATGAACTGCTGGAGCAAGCACCCAGCAACCTGCTGTTGATCTTCGCCCGGCGCAGCGATGCACCGCCCGGCAGCAAGCCCTTGGCGACCCCCGCGTCCATCCGTAGCACCACCCTAGACCTACGCCCCCTCACCGTCGGCGCCGTGATGGAGATGATCAGCGAGCGCTACCACGCCGCGCCTGACGCTGCCTTGCAGCTCGCCGAACTGGTGCATGCGAAGACCGCTGGCAACCCGTTCTTCATCCACCAGATCCTCGGGGCGATGGTCGAGGACCAGTTGTTCACCTTCGACACCCAGACCATGCGCTGGTCGTGGTCGCTGCCAGCAGTAGCGCAACACCGCTATGCCGACAACGTCGCCGACCTGATGGTCCATCGCCTGACACGCCTGCCTGAAGCCCAGCGCACTGTGCTGCGCTTTGCCAGCGCCGCGGGTGGCCGATGCGACGAACGCCTGCTGCGCCGCATGCTGCCACTGCCCGCCGAGCAACTGGCCGAACAGCTCAAGGCCTTGATTGGCGCGGGCTTCCTGCTACCTGGACACAAGGCGCTGGTGTTCTCGCATGATCGCGTACTGGACGCCGCCTACGCACTCACCCCATCGCGCGAGCGGCCGGCGCTGCACGCGCATATTGCCCAAACCATGCGGGCGGCCTGGCAAACAACTCAACACGACGCGGTGTTTGAAATCGCCAACCAGGTGCAGTTGGCCAGCCCGCATGCATTTGCTGCCAGCGACTGCGAAGGGTTTCTGGTGCTGCTGCAGGAGGCCGCGTTGCGGGCGCGCGACAATGCCGCCTATGAGCAGGCCGCCGGCTACCTGCAGGCGGCCGACGAACTGCTGCGCCTCGGCGCCACGCCCGGCAGCCAGGCAAACCATGCCTTTGCCATCGCCTGCCTGGCCGCTGAGTGCGACATGCAACTGTCACGCATGCCACAGGCCAACGTTCGCATCCTCGAATGCCACCAGCGTGCGCTATCGGCGCTCGACAAGGCCCGGGTATGCAAGCTTGAAGCACGCCTGCATACCTTGCGTTCGGACTACCCAGCCGCCATCGCCTGCGCCATCGGCGGCCTTGAGCTGTTGGGCATCACGCTCGCCCAGGGCATCCACCCCGAGCAAGTCGAGGCAGCCTATGGCCGTGTCCACGCCTTGATCGAGAACAAGGGCCGTCATTGCCTGGAATCGTTGCCCAGGGCCGACTCGGAAGACGCGGCGGTGGCAATCGCGCTGCTGGCGACCCTGTCATCATCGTTCTTCGTCAAGGACGACCTCTGCTTCCTGCACCTGGCCAAGATCATGGAGCTGTCATTGCTCCATGGCGTCGCCCCCGGCAGTACCTATGGCCTGGCCTGGTTCGGCGTGATGGCGGCCGAGCGCTTTGCCGCCTACCACGACGGCCATGCTTACTGCCTGGCAGCGCTCAAGCTGATCGAGCGGCACGGTTTCGAGGCCGACTTGACCAGCGCCCTGCTCGCCCTCGACCAGGTCAGCGCCTGGACCGCGCCGATGGAGTTTGCCCGGCGCACGGCACTGGAAGCGGTCGAATCGCCGCGCCTGAGCGGCGACCTGGCGATGGCCTGCTATGCCCGCAATCACCTGGTTTCCGACTCACTGTTCATGGGCCAACCCTTGCAGGAAGTCAGCGGCGAAGTGGAGCAAGGGTTGGTCACCGTTCGCGGCTACGGCTACAGCGATGTCGAACACATCCTCTTGGCCCAGCAGGCGTTCGTCGCTGTCATGACCGGCAGCAGCGGCAGGGTCGGCCTTGCGTCGCGCTTGGGGTGCCAAGCGCCTGCCGAAGCCCGCGTGCACAGCATAAAATCCTGCACCACGCTGTTCTTCAAGCACCTCTACGCCGGCATGTCGGCCTTTTACCTGGGCGATATCAAACAGGCCGTACGCCAACTCGCCAGCGCCGGCAGCCATGCCTGGGCTGCCCCTGCACACATCAACCTGGCCGACTACCACCTGTTCCGCGGCCTGACCCTGGGCAGCCCGGAAGCCCCGGGCAGCGCGATGGGCAAATTGGCTGCGCTGCACGAATTGCGCGAGCGCTTTGCTGCGTGGGCGAGCTTCAACCCGGTCACCTTCCGCAACAAGCTCCTGCTGATCGAAGGTGTGATCGCCAAGCTCAGCGGCGATGGCCTGGCCGCCATCCGCTGCTTCGACCAGGCCCAGATCGCCGCCACGGCCGCCGGTTTCATCCATGAGCAGGCCCTGGCCCACGAGCAACTGGCTGAAGTGTGCATCCCCAGTGGCTTGATCTCTGGCGCCAACCTGCACCTGCGCATTGCCCGTGACTGCTTCCACATCTGGGGTGCCACGGGCAAGGTGCGCCAGCTCGAAACCCTGCACCCGTTCTTGCGCACCCAGCCCGTGCAGGAAACCTACCGCTCTGCCAGCCAGGCCAGGCTCGACCTGGAAGTCGGCCTGGAAGCCGCGCGCGCGCTGTCCGAAGAGGTGTTGCTAGAGGGCCTGATCGAAACCTTGATGGGCCACCTGACCCAGCATTCCGGCGCCGACCACGGTGCCCTGCTGATCGTCAGCGGCGCCGAGTTCCAGATGGCCGCGCTGGCCTACATCGACGATGCGGGTCTGCACGTGCGCATGGACAATTGCCAGAAGTTCCTGACCCAGGCGCCGCTGTCGATCATCAATGCCACCCTGCGCACCAAGAAACCCATGGTGCTGAACGACGCCCTCAGCGACTGCCCAGAAGCGTTTCGCCAGGAGCTGCACGCACGCAACGCCCGCTCGGTGCTGTGCCTGCCGCTGCTGCTGCAGGGTGTGCTGATCGGCCTGGTCTACCTGGAAAACCGCCTGGTGCCGAACCTGTTCGGCAGCCAGCGCCTGGCCATGCTGGAGATTCTCGCTTCGCAGGCTGCGGTATCGCTGCAAACCGCCAAGTTCTATACGCGCCTGGCCGAAGACAACCAGAGCCGCGCGCAGATGGAGGCCGAGCTGCGCCGCTCACGTGCAGAGCTTGCCCGCAGCGCGCACCTGCAGGTGATGAACGAGTTGTCCGCCTCCATCGCCCACGAGATTAGCCAGCCCCTGCTCGGCATCGCCGCCAATGCGGCCGCCAGCCTGCGCTGGCTCAAGCGCGGCAAGCCCGACCTGGAAGAAGCCATCGCCGGCCTGGAAGATATCCGCAACGACAGTGAACGGGCAGCCAACATCGTCCGCGCACTGCGGTCGCTGGCCAAACAGTCGCCGATGCAACTCAAGCCGGTGAAGCTCGATGCGCTGATTCAGGAGGTGGTGCGCCTGACATCCTCGGATGCCTTGAAAGGCGGCGTGAAGGTGCAAACCCGGTTGCAGGCCGCAACGAGCCTCATGGCCGACCCGGTGCAGCTGCAGCAGCTGATCTACAACCTGATCACCAATGCCCTGGAAGCGCTGGCGGGGTTCCGCGACGATGGCCTGTTGCGCATCACGTCTGCCGTGGTCGAGGCGGGGGTGGAGATTTGCGTGGACGACAATGGGCCAGGGATTGCGCCAGAGGAGCTGGAGCGGGTGTTTGGTGCGTTCTACACCACCAAGAGTGGCGGCCTGGGAATGGGGCTGGCGATCTGCAGCTCGGTAATTCAGGCCCATGGTGGGCAGTTGCAGGCTCAGGTTTCGGAGCTGGGCGGGTGCCGGATCAGGTTGACGGTGCCGGTTCGGGCGGATGATTGACCTGTTTTAGCCTGCGCCGGCCTCTTCGCGGGCAAGCCCGCTCCCACAGGGCCGTGTGCTTGCCCGCGAAGGGCTGCCCTGCAGCCCCAGTCTATGATGGAAAAACTCTGGGAAACATCCCATGTAGATAGCGGACGGTGACACCGCGCAAAATCAAAACTCAATCCGCATCCGAATCAAACAACCGCTCCAACTCCACCCGCGCTTCCTTCGCCGTCTGCATCACCTTGGCCCGGTCATCGCGCACCTGCCCCTGCGCCTCCAGCACTTCTTCGTCATGCTGGGTGAACCGCGCAATACGGTCCGCCGCTTGTTCGTCACTCAACCCCAACCCCACCAGCGCACGGCGGGTCAGCTCCAGGCTTGAGTAGAAGGTCTCGCGAATGGGCTCGGCACCCACGTCCACCAGCTTGTGCACATGCTGGCGGTTACGTGCCCGGGCCAGCACTTTCAGGTGCGGGTACAGGCGCTTGACCCGCTCCGCCGTGCGGGTGGTGACTTCCGGGTCGTCGGTGGTGATCACGAAGTACTCCGCCTCGCCCACCTTGGCCGCATGCAGCACTTCGGGGCGCAGGGGGTCGCCGTAGAACACCGGGGCCTGCTCGAACATGCGGGTCATCTCGATGGCGTCCACCGAGGTTTCCAGGGCGATGAAGGGGATCTTCTGGGCACGCAGGATGCGCGAGACGATCTGCCCCATGCGGCCCATGCCTACGATCACCACGCGCGGTGCATCGGTCTGGATCTGCTTGTACTGTTCGGGCACTTCACGCTGCGGTTGCGGGCGCTTGAGGGCACGGGCGCAGCCGAGCATCAACAGGGGCGTGATGGCCATCGACAAGGTGATGGTCATCATCAGCAGGTCGTAGGTCTGCGTGTCGAACAAGCCTTGGTCTTTGCCCAGCTTGAATACCACGAAGGCGAACTCGCCACCCGCCGCCAGCACCATGCCCAGGCGCAGGGCGCTGGCGCTGTTGAGGCCGCCGGCCAGCCGGCCGACCACTATCAGCAAGGTCAGCTTGACCGCGATCAGCAGCAGGGTCAGGCCCAGCAGCACCAGCGGCATTTCCAGCAGCAGGCTGAGGTTGGCGCCCATGCCGACACTGATGAAGAACAGCCCCAGCAACAGCCCTTTGAACGGTTCGATCTGCGATTCCAGCTCATGCCGGTACTCCGAGTCGGCCAGCAACAGGCCGGCCAGGAATGCACCCAAGGCCATGGAGATACCGGCCTCTTCCATCAGCCAGGCGGTGCCGATCACCACCAGCAGTGCGGTGGCGGTTGAAACCTCTGGCAGGCCGGTGCGCGCGACGATGCGGAACACCGGGCGCAGTAAGTAGCGGCCGCCCACGATGACCACGGCGATGCTGGCGAACACCTTCAGTGCATGTTCAAGGCTGTCACCGTGGCCGGTATCCGGGCCGCTGGCGGCCAGCAGCGGGACCAGGGCAATCAGCGGAATGGCAGCGATGTCCTGGAACAGCAGGATGGCAAACGCCAGGCGACCGTGCGGCGCGTTGAGTTGTTTGCTTTCGGCCAGGCTCTGCAGCCCCAGGGCGGTGGATGACAGCGCCAGGCCCAGGCCCAGCACCAAAGCGGCGGCCAGCGACTGGGCGAAGCCGAACAGGGCGATGGCGCCAATCACCGCGCCGGTCAGCAGTACCTGCGCAGCGCCCACGCCGAATACCGACTTGCGCATCAGCCACAAACGCTTGGGCGACAGTTCCAGGCCGATGATGAACAACAGCAGCACCACGCCGAGTTCCGAGATGTGCGCGACGCTTTCGGTATCGCGGATCAGCCCCAGTGCCTGCGGGCCGATGGCCACGCCGGCCAGCAGGTAGCCGATCACGGCGCCCAGCTGCAGGCGCTTGGCCAGGGGAACAGCAAGGACCGCGGCGAGCAGGAAGATCACCGCGGTTTGCAGAAGGCTGCCTTCGTGTGGCATTGGCTCGTACTCCATGAGCTGCCGGGGCAGCGTTGAACAATGTGGCCGGCAATTCTGGGCATTGTGCGGGCGTCAGACAATCCGGCTTGAAGGAGAAACATTGTCCCGCCCATCAAGACAATCAGCTGATCGCACGCGCATCGGCTCAGCTTTCGCCAAACTGCGCCCGGTACTGTGCTGGCGTCATGCCGATGCGCTCGCAAAACACCTTGCGCATATGCCGATCACTGCCAAACCCACAGCGTGCCGCCACCACCTTCAACGCCAGGTCGCTGCCTTCGAGCAGTTTACGCGCTTGGTCAATGCGCGCATTTTGCAGGTACTGCAACGGCGTGATGCCGACCTCGCGCTGGAATGTACGGGCAAAGTTGCGGCTGCTCATGGCCACCAGGTCGGCCATTTTCTGCACGGTAAAGGCCTGGTCGATATGGTCGACGATATAGGCCTGCACCCGCGCGGTTGGCGAATCATCACGCGGCACGGCCGCCAGCAACGGCCCATACGGGGTTTGCCCGCCCTGACGATGGCGAGCGACCAGCAGCACCTTGGCCACTTCCAGGGCCAGGGCCTTGCCGTGGTCTTCGGCGACCACGGCCAGCGCCAGGTCGATACCGGCGGTGATGCCGCCCGAGGTGATCAGGCAGCGGTCGATCACGTAGATCTGTTCGGTCTCGACGTTCGCCTCAGGGAAGGCCCGCGCCAGCCGTTCGACGTAGTTCCAGTGGGTGGTGCAGCGATAGCCGCCGAGCAGGCCGGCCCGGCCCAGCAAGAACACGCCGGTGCAGATGGCACCAAACCGCTTGGCCCCGCGCACGGCCTGTGACAGCCAGTGCTCAAGGCCCGGCAGCGCGACGTCATAGGCCCCTGGGCCGCCGGGTACCAGCAACAGGTCGACGGCTTCGGGCAGCTCTTCCAGACGCAGGTCGGCCATCACCCTCAGCCCGCATGAGCCGCGCACCGTACCCTGGCCTTCGGCCAAGGTGATCAGCCGGTACTGCCGCTCAGCGGGCAAAAACCGGTTGGCGATGGCAAAGGCGTCCATGGGGCCGGTGACATCCAGCAACAGCACATCATTGAACAGCACCATCGCCACGGTGCGGTGGGCGGGATTTTCCTGCATGCCTCTTTCGCCTTGAATGCGGGCCGCCGGGAGCGGCCTGAAACTGAACACGCGCGCATCTTAAGGTATTGGTATAGCGGCCAGGGCCAGCACTGCACAATTAAGAACTCTTCAGGTTTGCCTCAGGACTTTGTCATGACCCGGGGGCGAGACTTTCCTCATTGAACAGGAGAGTCGCCATGAGCCCTCTGACGATCCGCAGCACCTCACCGGCCCCAGGCGCGCTGACCCCTGCGCGGCTGCGCCAGGCCAAGGAACTGATGCTGCACAGCCCTTTGTCGATCATCGAGATCGCCGGTGTGTGCAACCTGACCCGCAGCCATTTCTCGCGCGCGTTCAAGGTCAATACGGGTTTGTCGCCCCAGGCCTGGCGCCTGCTGGCGCGCATGGAGAAGGCCAAGCGCCTGCTGGCCACCGAGGCGCCGATCACCCATGTCAGCCTCGAATGTGGTTTCTGCGACCAGTCCCATTTCACCCGGGCATTCAGCCGCCTGGTCGGCCAGCCGCCCAAAGCGTGGCGGTTGACCACGCAAGGTGCCGCGTCCGGCCCGCATTCTTAAGCGCCTTTTATCCATTGGTATACCACCTTCGGGTAGTACGCCTGAGTTTCACACCCTAAGCCCAATGCAAGGAGTTACCCTCATGAGCCAACCGGATTACAAGCGCCTGAACAAAGACGACGCCGTGGTGCTGCTGGTCGACCACCAGACCGGCCTGATCTCCCTGGTGCAGGACTTCTCGCCCAACGAGTTCAAGAACAACGTACTGGCCCTGGGCGACCTGGCCAAGTTCTTCGGCCTGCCGACCATCCTCACCACCAGCTTCGAACAAGGCCCCAACGGCCCGCTGGTGCCCGAGCTGAAAGAGATGTTCCCAGACGCGCCGTACATTGCCCGCCCTGGCCAGATCAACGCCTGGGACAACGAAGACTTCGTCAAGGCGATCAAGGCGACAGGCCGCAAGCAGCTGATCATCGCCGGCGTGGTCACTGACGTGTGCGTGGCCTTCCCGACCTTGTCGGCGCTGGCTGAAGGCTTCGAGGTGTTCGTGGTGACCGACGCTTCCGGTACCTTCAACGAAACCGTGCAGCAGGCCGCGTGGGTACGCATGACCCAAGCAGGCGCACACATGATGAACTGGTTCTCGGTGGCCTGTGAGCTGCACCGCGACTGGCGCAACGACATCGAAGGGCTGGGCAATCTGCTGTCGCAGCGGATTCCCAACTACCGCAACCTGATGAACAGCTATGCGGCGTTGAGCGCTCGCTGATCCAAGCCTGCACAGCGACAAAAAAGCCGGCGCCCTCACAGGGCGCCGGCCTTTTCGTTTGCCACTAGCGGGTGATTACTTACCCGCCGTCAGCGCGTTGTAGCTGGTCATCAAACTCCGATAGTCCGGAATGTGGTTGGAGCACAGTGCTGCCAACCCTTCGACGTCATTGCGCCAGTCGCGGTGCAACTCACAGGCCACGCCGAACCAGGTCATCAGCTGCGCACCGGCACGGCTCATGCGGTCATGGGCGGCATCGCGGGTCATTGCATTGAAGGTGCCGGAAGCGTCGGTCACCACGAACACCTCGAACTCTTCTTCCAAGGCTGCCAGCGCCGGGAATGCCACACAGACTTCGGTCACTACACCGGCGATGATCAGCTGCTTCTTGCCAGTGGCCTTCACTGCCTTGACGAAATCTTCGTTGTCCCAGGCGTTGATCTGGCCTGGGCGGGCAATGTACGGGGCCTCTGGGAACAGCGCTTTCAGCTCGGGGACCAGCGGGCCGTTCGGGCCTTGCTCGAAGCTGGTGGTAAGGATGGTTGGCAGGTTGAAGAACTTGGCCAGGTCCGCCAGGGCCAGTACGTTGTTCTTGAATTTGTCCGGCTCGATGTCACGGACCAGGGACAACAGGCCAGCCTGGTGGTCGACCAGCAGCACAGCGGCGTCATCTTTGTTCAGGCGGTTGTAGGTGAATTTGCTCATGGTCCGTGCTCCTAAAAGGCTTCGATGTTTTCAGTAAGTGGGGTGTTTCGCGTTGATGGGCACAGATTAAATTCATCACCTTTGCTGCGGTAGACTGCGAAAATTGCCTTTAGCGTTCCATTTGGAGAACGATCATTGGAAGACCTCAACTCCCTCTACTACTTCACCCAAGTCGTCGAGCACGGCGGCTTCGCCCCGGCCGGGCGGGCGCTGGACATGCCCAAGTCAAAACTCAGCCGGCGCATTGCCGACCTTGAGGACCGCCTGGGCGTGCGCCTGCTGCACCGCACCAGCCGGCACTGCTCGTTGACCGAAATTGGCCAGGCCTACTACAACCGCTGCCTGGCCATGCGCGTGGAAGCCGAGGGCGCGGCGGAGATCATCGAGCGCAACCGCAGCGAGCCTCGCGGCCTGGTGCGTATCAGCTGCCCGACCACCCTGCTCAATTCCTGGGTCGGGCCAATGCTGACCCGCTACATGCTCAAGTACCCGCAGGTGGAGCTGTTCATCGAAAGCACCAACCGCCGCGTCGACCTGCTGCACGAAGGCTTCGACGTCGCGCTGCGCGTGCGCTTTCCGCCACTGGAAAACACCGACATGGTGATGAAGGTGCTGAGCAACAGCACCCAGTGCCTGGTGGGGCATCCGCAGTACCTGGCGCAACTGCCCGAAGGCTTCGACCCGCAGCTGCTTGGCACGCTGCCCAGCGTGCATTGGGGCAGCGCCCAGCGTGAGTACCAATGGGAGCTGTTCCAGGGCGAGGACATGAGCCGCAGCATCGTGATCCCGCACACGCCGCGCATGGTCACCGACGACCTGTTCGCGCTGCGGCATTTTGTAGTGGCCGGGGTTGGCATCGCGCACTTGCCACGGGTCGCCGTGCGCGAAGACTTGGCCGAGGGCCGGCTGGTGGAGTTGCTGCCGGAGTGGCACCCGCGGTGCGGCATCGTGCATGCGATCTTCCCGTCACGGCGCGGGTTGTTGCCGTCGGTGCGGTCGCTGATCGATCACCTGGCCGAGGAGTTCGCGATCAGCGACATGGCCTGAGTCAGTTGCTGTCCGTACCGGCCTCTTCGCGGGGCACCAGCGCCCTGGAGACCACGCGATTCCTGTGGGAGCGGGCTTGCCCCGCGAAGAGGCCAGCACACCCTTACAAGACCTTGGCCTACGCTTGCCTCACAGTCTCGGATCATCCACCCCGGAGCCCTCATGATCCGCGCCAATCACGGACCAGGCCGCGCCCTGCTCGCCTCCCTCGCCCTCTGCCCCGCACTTAGCCAGGCAGATGAACCCGGCTGGTCGCTGCTCAGCCGCAACTACTTCCTGCACAGCGACTTCCGCTCGCCTTCCGGCAGCGGCCAAAACTACCGCCAGGAATGGGCCCAAGGCTTCATCGGTGAAATCCGTTCGGGGTTCACCGAAGGCACGGTGGGTGTTGGCATCGACGCGCATGGTTTTCTCGGCCTCAAGCTCGACGGTGGCCGCGGCCATGCCGGTACTGGCTTGCTGCCGCGTGACAGCGATGGGCGTGCCGAGTCCGACTATTCCAGCGCCGGTGCAGCCCTCAAGCTACGCCTGGGCAATACCCTGCTGCGCTACGGCGAGATGACTGTCGAGACACCGGTGTTCGACACCGGCGACAAACGCCTGCACCCCGAATACGCCACGGGTTGGTTGCTGGAGAACACCGACCTGCCCGACTGGCGCCTGCAGGCGGGCCGCTTCACTGCGTTCAACAACCAGGACAACAGCTCGACCCACGACGATTTCGCCGGCTACGGCGCCACCACCCATGGCCGCGCTATCAGCCTGGCCGGCGCCACGTTCGCCCCCGATGGCCCGTTCGGCGGTGCGCTGTACACCAGCCAGCTGCAAGACACCTGGCGCCAGGCCTACCTCAATCTCAACCTGGCCGAGGGCAATTGGCGCCTGGACGGCAACCTCTACAAAACCCGCGATACCGGCAACGCCAGCGCTGGCGCCATCGACACCACCGCCTACAGCCTGGCGGGCAAGTACCGCTTCGGTGCCCAGGCGCTGACCCTGGCCTACCAGAAGGTCGAGGGCGACACCCCCTTCGACTTCGTCGGCGGCGACTCCATCTACCTGGCCAACTCGATCAAGTACGCCGACTTCAACGGCCCCGGCGAGCGTTCGTGGCAACTGCGTTACGACCTCGACTTCGCCACCCTCGGCATGCCCGGCCTGAGCCTGATGGGCCGCTACGTCAGCGGCCGCGGTGTCGATGGCACGCATGCCCCGGCAGGTGGCGCCTACACGGCGCAACAGGGCCAGGGCGGGCGCCACTGGGAGCGCGATGTCGACCTCAAGTACGTGGTGCAGTCCGGCGCCGCCAAAGACCTCAGCCTGGCGCTGTCCCACGTCAGCCACCGCGCCAACCAAGCCCAGGCGGGCGATGATATTGACCGCCTCTACCTGATCATCGAATACCCACTCAAAGGCGGCTTTTGAACAAAGAAGGGGGCTTTACGGGTAATGCCAGTCAGTTAGGGCCAAGGGGCCGCTGCGCGGCCCATCGCAGGCAAGCCAGCTCCTACAGGGGGAGCATATTTCTTGTGAATCTCGCTCACCTGTAGGAGCTGGCTTGTCGGGGCGCCGAACCGCTGCGATGGGCTGCACAGCAGCCCCAATTAAGGCCAATGAGCGCGCCCCTTTCCTCACGTCAACTTAGAACGCAAAACACGAACACCCCAACGCCCCCCAGAACCCTTGGAAGTCGTTCACCGGCACGCTGGAATGCCGCGCCTTCTCGTGGCTGTGAGCATGCACCCCACACGGCCCGCTGCACTGGTGCACCGCCGCTGCCAGCGATGGCGTACCCACACGCCAGTGCCCTGGCACCTTGGCCACCGGCGACCATTCCGGCAGTACCGGTACCTGCGGTGGGCCGAGCCTGTCGAACTCGCCGGCAGCGTACACGACCTTGCCGTCAACGATGGTCAGCACCGACTCGATGCCCTTGATCGCTTCTTCCTCGACACTGAAGAAGTCCAGCGACAACGCCGCCAGGTCCGCCAACTGGCCAACCTTGATCTGGCCCTTCTTGCCCTGCTCGCTGGAGAACCAGGCGCTGCCCTGCGTGAATAATTGCAGCGCGGTGTCACGGCTCAGGCCCTCGGGGTACAGCTCCATGCCGCCGACGGTCTTGCCGCTGACCAGCCAGTACAGCGAAGTCCACGGGTTGTAGCTGGAGACGCGGGTCGCGTCGGTACCGGCCCCAACCGGCACGCCCATGTCGAGCATGCGCTTGATCGGCGGGGTCTGCTCGGCAGCCTTGGCGCCGTAGCGGTCGACGAAGTACTCACCCTGGAAGGCCATGCGGTCCTGGATGGCGATACCGCCGCCCAAGGCGCGCACGCGCTCGATGTTCTGCGGGGTGATGGTCTCGGCGTGGTCGAAGAACCACGGCAGGCCATTGAACGGGATGTCGCGGTTGACCTTCTCGAATACATCCAGCATGCGCGTGATGGATTCGTTGTAGGTGGCGTGCAGGCGGAACGGCCAGCGCTGCTCGACCAGGTGGCGTACCACCGGTTCTAGCTCTTCTTCCATGGTTTGCGGCAGGTCCGGGCGCGGCTCGAGGAAGTCCTCGAAGTCGGCCGCGGAGAACACCAGCATCTCACCCGCGCCGTTATGGCGCAGGAAGTCGGTGCCGCTGTGCAGCTTGACGCTGGAGGTCCACTTCTTGAAGTCGTCGAGTTCTTCCTTGGGCTTCTGGGTGAACAGGTTGTAAGCGATGCGCACGGTCAGCTGGTTGTTGTCTGCCAGCTCCTGGATCACCGAGTAATCGTCCGGGAAGTTCTGGTAGCCGCCCCCGGCGTCGATGGCGCTGGTCAGGCCCAGGCGGTTGAGCTCACGCATGAACTGGCGGGTCGAGTTGACCTGGTACTCCAGCGGCAGCTTCGGCCCTTTGGCCAGGGTGGCGTAGAGGATCATCGCGTTAGGGCGGGCGATGAGCATGCCGGTCGGCTCGCCGAACTTGTTGCGCTGGATCTCGCCACCCGGCGGGTTCGGCGTGTCCTTGGTGTAACCCACAGCTTTGAGCGCGGCGCGGTTGAGCAGCGCGCGGTCGTACAGGTGCAGCAGGAACACGGGGGTATCGGGCGCGGCCTGGTTGATTTCTTCCAGGGTCGGCATGCGCTTTTCAGCGAACTGGAACTCGTTCCAGCCACCGACCACACGCACCCACTGCGGGGTCGGGGTACGGGCGGCCTGGTCCTTGAGCATGCGCAGGGCATCGGCTACCGAAGGCACGCCTTCCCAGCGCAGCTCCAGGTTGTAGTTCAGGCCACCGCGGATCAGGTGCAGGTGGGAGTCGTTCAGGCCCGGGATGACCGTGCGCTGCTTAAGGTCGATGATCTGCGTGGTGGCGCTTTTGTGGGCCATGGCTTCGGCGTCGCTGCCGACGGCGATGAAGCGGCCGTCCTTGATGGCGACGGCGGTGGCGGTGGGCTTCTCACGGTCGACAGTGTGCAGTTTGCCATTGAACAGAATGAGGTCGGCGGTCATGGAGCCTCCTTGAGTGGATGCATGGGCGGAACCGGCGGAGCCGGCGAAGGGCAATGCGGACCAGAGCGCGCCGGCGGCACCGAGCACGGTGCTGGTGGCGAGGAACTGGCGACGGCTCTTGTCGTTAGGGTCCTGGGACATGGTCTTCTCCGTCTGGGTGCGGCAGCGGCAAGCGCAACTGCCGAGCATGCCGGTTCAAGCCTGGTCAGGGATTGCATGGATGTGCGGTGGGTTGAAGAAGGTTAGTCCTGTTCAAATTTTGTGCTGCCAGGGCCGGCCTCTTCGCGGCGGTCCGGCGCCCCGGTGAACCCGCTCCCACAAGGGCATCACATGCCCCAAAAGCTGTGTTGAACCTGTGGGAGCGGGTTCACCGGGGCGCCGGACCGCCGCGAATGCCTCACACCGTCATCGCTGGAGGAACGCCAACAAGTCTTCATTCAGCTGCTGCGCATGCGTCACGGCAAACCCATGCGGCGCACCTTCATACACCTTCAGCTCGGCCCCACGAATCAACTCGGCGGCTTTCTTGCCCGTGGATTCGAACGGCACGATCTGGTCCGCATCACCGTGAATCACCAAGGTCGGCACCTCGATCTTGGCCATGTCCGGGCGGAAGTCGGTCTTGGAGAACGCGGTGACGCAATCCAGCGTGCCCTTGATCGAGGCCAGCAGCGCGATGTTCAGGGTCTGCGTCAGCACCCCCTGGGACACCTGCTGCCCTTGGTTCAAGCCATAAAACGGCGTGGCAAAATCGGCGATGAACTGCGCCCGGTCGGCACGCAAGCCCGCCTGAATACCCTCGAACACCGCAGCCTCGACCCCCTCAGGGTTGTCATCCCGCTGGCCAAACACCGGCGTCACCGCCCCCAGCAGCACAAGCCCGGCCACCCGCTCGTTACCATGGCGCGCGATGTAGCGGCTGACATCGCCACCGCCCATGGAGAAGCCCACCAAGGTCACTTCACGCAGGTCGAGGTGTTCGATCAGTTGGGCGATGTCATCGGCAAACGTGTCGTAGTCATAGCCATTCCACGGCTGGCTCGACCGGCCGAAACCACGGCGGTCGAAGGCGATGGCGCGGTAGCCACGGCTGGCCAGGAATTCCATCTGCGAATCCCACATGTCGGCGTCCAACGGCCAACCGTGGCTGAACAGCACGGGCTTGCCGCTGCCCCAGTCCTTGAAATAGAGCGAAGTGCCATCGCGGGTTACGAGTGTGCTCATATCGGTATCTCCTTGAAAGTCTATGGGGGAAGGGGCTGAATCAGCCACGCAGCCAGTTGGCGCAGCGTCGGGTTACCCACGGCATGATGTAGAACACCACGGGCAGGATGACAAACAGGTTGACGATCAGGTTGCCGGTGATCGCGCCGCCCAAGTGCGGAAAGCGCGCGAACAACGGCGCCAGCAGTTGCGGAATGACCATGGTCATCGGGCAGATCACCAGGTAAGTCAGCAACGCCTGCTTCCAGCGCGGCGGTTGTGCCGCCGTGGTGCTCGGTGGGGTGAACCAGAACTCTGGGTCTTCGTGAACCTGGGTGTTGTCGCCCTCCTCCAGCAGCGGCAGCACCTGGCTGACCAGCGTCTGGCGCTCGGTGGAGTTGACCCAGGCCTGCAGCAGGCTGGCATCGCTGAAGCGCACCACGGTGGTGAAGTGGCGGCCGCCGTCTTCGGGGCGGATCACGTTGACGTCGAGGTGGCCGGGTTGGCGGCGCGCGGCACTGACTGTGTGCTTGAGCCAGTCCTCGTAGCCGGCCAGCGCCTCGGCGCGAACCTTGTGCTGGATGACCAGGGTGACCACGTTGCGGTTGTCTTGGAGTGCGGTGTTCATCGACATTCCTTGGGATGAGCTGGCCCGCACTCACTGTGCAACAGCGAACGGGCGGAGGATTGAATGGGTGTGCTGCCCTTGCCGGGCACCGACGGTCGGTGCCCGGTGCGCGGCGGCTTACTTGCCGGCGTTGAAGGCGTTGTAGCTGGTCATCAGGTTGCGGTAGTCCGGGATGTGGTTGGAGCACAGCGCCGCCAGGCCTTCGACGTCATTGCGCCAGTCGCGGTGCAGCTCACAGGCCACGCCGAACCAGGTCATCAGCTGCGCACCGGCCTGGCTCATGCGGTCATGGGCGGCATCGCGGGTCATCGCGTTGAAGGTGCCGGACGCATCGGTTACCACGAACACCTCGAACTCTTCTTCCAAGGCTGCCAGGGCCGGGAAGGCGACGCAGACCTCGGTCACTACACCGGCGATGATCAGCTGCTTCTTGCCGGTCGCCTTTACCGCTTTGACGAAGTCTTCGTTGTCCCAGGCGTTGATCTGGCCTGGGCGGGCGATGTAAGGGGCGTCTGGGAACAGCGCTTTCAATTCAGGCACCAGCGGGCCGTTGGGGCCTTGCTCGAAGCTGGTGGTGAGGATGGTTGGCAGGTTGAAGAACTTGGCCAGGTCGGCCAGGGCCAGCACGTTGTTCTTGAATGCGTCTGGCTCGATGTCGCGGACCAGGGACAGCAGGCCAGCCTGGTGATCGACCAGCAGCACAGCGGCGTCGTCTTTGTTCAGGCGGTTGTATTTGAATTGGGCCATGATCGTTGCTCCTAAGGGTTTTGATGTTCAGTAAGTTGGGTGTTTCGCGTTGATGGGAGAAGATTAAAACCATCACCTTTGGAGCGGTAGATAGTGGTTTTTGGCTTTAGCGTTCTGTTTTGTGAACGATGGATTGGCAGGTCTGTAAACGGGCAAGCTGGCTTCATGGACGCTGGGCTTGTTGAAGCCCACAAGCCAATTCCTACGCCATTGCTTCGTCTGAGGAAAATCCAGGGGGATATGAAGCCAAGCGGCAGATGCTGGCGATCGTTACACTCGAGAGCGGAAAAATGCTGTGGAATTTCATGCAGTGCGACGCGAAAGCACTCAACAAGCACCGCCATGGCGAACTGCTGTACAAGCGCTATGAGTTTCTGCCGGGCAAAGAAAAGGGCCACTGTCACCAGTAGCCCTGAATAGACGCTTGATATTCATATACACACCCTCAAGCCGGGGTGTGGAGGTCTCACCCTGCGCTGATGATTCAGCCATCGACGGGGTTCCTACGCCAGTTACTGCCGCTGAATGGCAACTGGTTTCGCGCTCGGGTAAAACGCTATCACAGTCTTTGAGCAAGTCAACAGCTTTGCGGCAATGCGGGATGTAGTTGGAGCACAGCGCCGCGAACCCTTCGACCACAGGGCAACGGCCTTGACCTTCAGATACAACTCACCCGTCCCCCATTGCCTGCCTGCCCAACCTGCTCTATTACTACGCACAGCCCTCCCCTCACCCCCGAGACCACCATGCTGGCTTTCATCCAGTCGTCCCCGTTGTTGCTCGGCACTTCACTGATCCTGCTCGACCTGATTCTCTGGCAACTGATCCCCCTCCAACGCCGGGCCTGGCGTATCGGCTCGCGGCTGGTGATTTTCCTGCTGTTCAGCTGGGGGCTGCTGGCCGCGGGCATGAGCCCTTTGCAGCCGCCGCCATGGCCTGACGATGTGTCGCGCAACCTGATGGCGACAGTGCTGACGATCGGCTGGTGGCTGTTCGGTGCGCGCACGGTGACCGTGGTGTTCGGGCTGTTGCTGGTGGCGCGTGGCAGCCATGGCGGGCGGTTGCTGCAGGATGTGCTGGGGGCGCTGATCTTTTTGGCGGCGGTGGTGGCTGCGGCGGGCTATGTGATGCAACTGCCGGTGAAGGGGCTGCTGGCCACCTCCGGGGTGATGGCCATCGTCATCGGCCTGGCGCTGCAAAGCACCTTGGCCGACGTGTTCAGCGGCATCGTGCTGAACACGACGCGGCCGTATCAGATCGGCGATGCCATCTCCATCGACGGCACCGAAGGCAAGGTGCTGGACATCGACTGGCGTGCCACGCGGCTGCTGACCAGTGCCGGCAGCCTGGCGGTGATCCCCAATTCGGTGGCGGCCAAAGCCAAACTGCTCAACCACAGCCGCCCGCCTGACGTGCATGGGGTGTCGATCAGTGTGGTGGTGCCGGCCAAGGTGCGCCCCAAGCGGGTGTTCGATGCGCTGGAAAAGGCCCTGCAGGGCACGCGCGCGATACTCGCCACGCCAAAGCCCAAGGTCACGGTGAAGGCGTCGACCCTGGAGTCGGTGGAGTACGAAGCCAGTGGCTTCATTGCCGACATGGGCGGCAAGACCGACGCGCGCAATCAGCTGTTCGACCTGGCCCATCGGCACCTGGAGGCCAGTGGCGTGATGTGGAACGTCGACCTGGCCCTGCCGCCGCGCAGCCGCCAACGCGAGGTGCTGGATGAAGTGCGGGTGTTCCGCTCGCTGAGCGATGAAGAGCGCGATGCGCTGAGCCAGCGCATGACGGCCGTGGAATACCTGGCGGACCAAGTGATCCTGGGTGTGGGCGAGCGCTCGGATCACCTGTTGGTGATTGGCAGCGGCGTGGTTTCAGCGTCGATTCGCGATGGCGACAAGCTGCTGGAGGCCGGGCGCATGGGGCCGGGGGAAGTGCTGGGGATCGAGGGCATCATCGACGAAGACGACGGCTTTGCCGAGTTCCGCACACTGACCAGTTGCGTGCTTTACCGCATCGACAAGGAACAGGTGAAGAGCTGCCTGGTGCAGCGGGGCGAGGTGCAGACGGCGTTGAGCAAGTTGCAGCGGTTCAGGCGGCAGAGCCGGGAGTCGTTGTTGCTGCAGAAGCCGACCCTGATCAAGAAAGGTGGCTTTCTCAGTTGGTTGCACAAGTAATATTTTTCACTGTGCTGGCCTCTTCGCGGGGCAAGCCCGCTCCCACAGATACATCGCAAAGGTTGAATACACCGGTGTATTTGTGGGAGCGGGCTTGCCCGCGAAGAGGCCAGTAATTACAACACCACCCTCAAGCACTGCCCCGCGTGGTACAGCGAGAACCCGGACTCGTAAAACGCCGTGCGCAGCGACGGCGCGCTCACCCCGGTCATCGGCGAGAACGGAATCGGCAGGCTGTCCGCTTCGTCCTTGAGCAAGAACTCGGCAAACGCTCGCCCGATCACGGTCCCGGTGGTGTTGCCGCGGCCGTTGTAACCGGTCACCGCCACCAGCCCCGGCGCCGGCTCGAACAGGCGCATCAGGTGGTCGGGGGTAAAGTCGATGCAGCCGGTCCAGTGCATCTCCCACTCGACCTTGCCCAGCTCAGGGTAGTAATGGCTCTGGATACGGTCAGCCCAGCTGCGCACGAACCAGGCCGGCTTGTTGTCGACCCGGCCCAGGCTGCCGAGCAGCAGGCGGCCCTGGTCGTCGCGGCGGATGCTGCTGAGTACGGTGCGGGTGTCCCAGGAGCCCTGGCCATGCGGCAGCACCTTGTCAGCGGCAGCGCCGTGCAGCGGCTTGGACGCGACCTGGTAGTAGTAACCGCGGAAGAACTGCTTCTGCAGGTTGCTCCAGTCGCCTTCGGTGTAGGCACCGGTGGAAATCACCACTTTGTCGGCGCGCACCGAGCCACGTGCCGTTTTCACGCGCCAGCCATCGCCTTCGCGCTCCAGGCCCTCGACCGAGGACTGCTGGAACACCTTGCCACCCAGGCGCGAAACCGCAGCGGCCAGGCCTTGGGTGTAACCCATGGGGTTGATGGTGCCGGCGCGGCGGTCGAGCAGCGCGGCGGAAATCTTGTCGGTACCGCAGTATTCCTGGCACTGGGCGCCGGTCAGCAGCTCGACGTCAGCGCCGCGGCGGCTCCATTGTTCATGGCGGGCTTCGAGGTCGGCAATGCCGGTGGCGTTGTGCGCCATGTGCAGCGTGCCTTTGTGCTGGGCTTGGCAGTCGATGCCCAGGCGCTCGATCATGGCGAATACCTCGCCCGGTGCTTCGCCAAGCACCTTGTTCAAGCGGCTGCCCTGCTTCTGGCCGAGGGTCGCCTCGACGTCGTCGGGACGGATCCAGGTGCCGGCATTGACCAGGCCGACGTTACGTCCGGAGCCACCGTGGCCGATCTTCCAGGCTTCCAGCAAGATCACCGACTTGCCCTGTTCGAGCAGGTGGATCGCTGCGGACAGGCCGGTGATGCCGCCACCGATGACACAGACATCGGCCTTGTGCTCACCGGCCAGGGCCTGGGCGGCGACGGTCGGTTTGCTGACGAATTCCCACAAGCATTGTTGACGCAGTTCGGACATGGCCGGCTCCAGCAGTGTTGTTCTTATTGCGGGTGCATCTGGTTTTGTTGGGGCCGCTTTGCGGCCCATTCGCGGGACAAGCCCGCTCCCACAGGGACCACACAGGCCTGAAAGGCAGCGGGGATCCTGTGGGAGCGGGCTTGCCCCGCGAACCGGGGGCAAAGCCCCCGGCCATGCAGCATCAGTCGAACACGATACCCTGCGCCAGCGGCAGCTCGCGCGAGTAGTTGACGGTGTTGGTCTGACGACGCATGTAGCCTTTCCAGGCATCCGAACCGGATTCACGACCACCGCCGGTTTCTTTCTCGCCACCAAACGCACCGCCGATCTCGGCGCCGCTGGTGCCGATGTTGACGTTGGCGATGCCGCAGTCGCTACCCGAGGCACTCTGGAAGCGCTCGGCTTCACGGATGTCGGTGGTGAAGATGCACGAGGACAGGCCTTGTGGCACTTCGTTGTTCAGGCGCAGGGCCTCTTCGAAATCATCGTAGGCCAGCACGTAGAGGATCGGCGCGAAGGTCTCGTGGCGAACCACGTCGCTCTGGGCCGGCATCTCGGCGATGGCTGGGGACACGTAGTAGGCGTTCGGGTACTGGTCTGCCAGCTGACGCTCGCCGCCAAACACCTGGCCACCTTCGTCGCGGGCCTTGGCCAGCGCGCCCTGCATGGCGTCGAACGACAGTTTGTCGATCAGCGGGCCCACCAGGTTGTCTTTGCGTGGGTCACCGATACGCACTTTGCCGTAGGCGGCTTTGACGCGGGCAACCACTTCGTCCTTGATCGAGCGGTGCACGATCAGGCGGCGCAGGGTGGTGCAGCGCTGGCCCGCAGTACCCACGGCGGAGAACAGGATGCCGCGCACAGCCAGGTCCAGGTCCGCGCTCGGGGCCAGGATCATGGCGTTGTTGCCGCCCAGTTCGAGGATGCTGCGGCCGAAGCGAGCAGCAACACGTGGGCCGACTTCACGGCCCATGCGGGTACTGCCCGTGGCGCTGACCAGCGGCACACGTGGGTCATCGACCATCGCTTCGCCCGCTTCACGGCCACCGATGACCAGTTGCGCCAGGCCAGCCGGTGCATCGCCAAAGGCTTTCAGGGCTTTTTCGAACAGCGCCTGGCAGGCCAGGGCGGTCAGTGGGGTCTTTTCCGACGGCTTCCACACCACCGAGTTACCGGCCACCAGGGCCAGCGCGGTGTTCCAGGCCCAGACGGCAACCGGGAAGTTGAAGGCGCTGATCACGCCAACCACGCCCAGCGGGTGCCAGGTTTCACGCATGTGGTGGCCAGGGCGCTCGGAGGCGATGGTCAGGCCGTACAGCTGACGCGACAGGCCGACGGCGAAGTCGCAGATGTCGATCATTTCCTGGACTTCACCCAGGCCTTCCTGGGTGATCTTGCCGGCTTCGATCGATACCAGTTCGCCGAGGTCGGCCTTGTGTTCACGCAGCACTTCACCGAACAGGCGGACCAGCTCGCCGCGGCGTGGGGCCGGCACAGTGCGCCAGGCGTCGAAGGCGCTTTGGGCCTGATCGATGCGGGCGATGGTCTCGGCCTTGCCGAGCAGTTTCACCGAGGCGATCTGGCTGCCGTCGATCGGCGTGTGAACAGGGTAGTCGCCCTGGGTGTAAGCCTCGGCGGCAACGCCAAGGCGCTCGAGCAATCCAGCAACCATTTGTGCATCTCCTACATCGGTGATGGGGTGGAAAAATGATGTGGATCAGTATTAATCCGATCACACCAGTGCAACAAACGACCTTTATTCCGCATATCATTCCGTCAGGTAATGATTTGAGCCGCAGAGACCGCTATGTCCAAACGCTTGGTGCCCTCCATGACCGCCCTGCAGTGCTTTGAAGCTGCAGCCCGTCATTTAAGTTTCACCCGTGCCGCCGAAGAGCTGCACCTGACCCAGAGCGCGGTCAGCAAGCAAGTGGCGCAACTCGAAGACATGCTGCGCCACCACCTGTTCCTGCGCATTCGCCGCCGCCTGCAACTGACGCCAGCGGGCAGCCTGTACCTGGCCGAGGTCAACAAGATCCTCACCCAGGTGGACATGTCCAGCCGCTACGTACTGACCTATGGCGAGCAGACCGAGATATTGAAGGTAGCCACTCAACCGAGTTTTGGCGTGCGCTGGCTGATCCCCCACCTCAAAGGCTTTGGCAAGCGCCACACCAATATCCACCTGGACATCCGTAACGAGATGGAGCCATTCGCTTTGCTGCAAGGCTCGGCGGATGTGGTGTTCTTCTATGGGCAAGGCACCTGGCCGGGGGCGACCTGTGTGGAGCTGTTCCGCGAAGAGGTGGTGCCGGTGTGCGCGCCGGAGCTGTTGGCCGGGCGGGCGCTGGCCGATGCCGGTGAGTTGGCCGAGCTGGTGCTGCTGCAGAGTACGTCGCGGCCAGAGGCGTGGCATGAGTGGTTTCTGGAGCTGGGGCTGCAGAGTGTCAGCGCCTACCATGGGCCGCGGTTCGATACGTTCTATATGGCCTTGAGCGCGGCGCAGGCGGGCTGTGGGGTGGCGCTGGTGCCGCGGTACCTGGTGGCCAAGGAGCTGAATGAAGGGAGCCTGGTCATTGCCTGGAATCATGCGATGAAGAGTACCGGGGCGCATTACCTGGCGTATGCCGAGCATGCGGCCGAGGTGCCGAAGGTGCGGGCGTTGGTGGAGTGGATTCGCGAGCAGTTGTAGGCTCTAGGGCCTCTTCGCGGGTAAACCCGCTCCCACAGGTACTGCACAGCGTTCAAACATTGCACCACCCCTGTGGGAGCGGGTTCACCCGCGAAGGGGCCCTAAGGTCGATCAAAAAAGGAATGACACTCGCACTTTTTTTCGCTTGTGAGCCATGTGCATTCCCAGCTTTCATGTAAGCGTCCGAACCCAACCAGGAAGCTAGCGATGCCCGCCCACGATTTCGTCAGCCCAGACAGCATCCGCGCGCAGTTCTCTGCCGCCATGTCGCTCATGTACAAACAGGAAGTGCCGCTGTATGGCACGCTGCTGGAGCTGGTGAGCGAAATCAACCAGCAGGTGATGACCCAGCAACCAACGGTGGCCGAAGCGCTGCGCTGGACCGGCGAAATCGAGCGCCTGGACCAGGAACGCCACGGCGCCATCCGCGTCGGCACCGCCGAAGAACTGGCGACCATCGCCAAACTGTTCGCGGTGATGGGCATGGAGCCCGTCGGCTATTACGACCTCAGCTCTGCAGGCGTACCCGTGCACTCCACCGCCTTCCGCGCCGTGCACGAGCAGTCCCTGCATGTCAGCCCGTTCCGGGTGTTCACCTCGCTGCTGCGCCTGGAATTGATCGACAACCCGCAACTGCGCGAACTGGCACAGGGCATCCTGGCCAAACGCAAGATTTTCACCCCGCGCGTACTCGAGCTGATTGCCCAGTGCGAGCGTGACGGCGGCCTCAGCGCAGCCGACGCCGAGGCGTTCGTGGAGGAAGCGCTGCACACCTTCCGCTGGCACCATGACGCCACGGTAACCGCCGAGCAGTACCAGCAACTGCACGACCAGCACCGTCTGATTGCCGATGTGGTGGCCTTCAAGGGCCCGCACATCAACCACCTGACCCCGCGCACCCTGGACATCGACGCGATCCAGGTCGGCATGCCGGCCAAGGGCATTCCGCCAAAGGCCGTGGTCGAAGGCCCGCCCACCCGCCGCCACCCAATTCTGCTGCGCCAGACCAGCTTCAAGGCGCTGCAGGAAAAAGTCGCCTTCAGCGGCCAGCAAGGCAGCGAGGGCAGCCACACCGCGCGTTTCGGTGAGATCGAACAACGCGGTGCCGCACTGACGCCGAAGGGTCGCCAGCTGTACGACAAACTGCTTGATGCTACCCGCGCCGCCTTGGGCGGTGTGCCAGCCGAAGCCAATGCCGAGCGTTACAGGACGCTGTTGAGCCAGACCTTCGCCGAGTTCCCCGACGACCTGGCGCAGATGCGTGAACAGGGCCTGGCCTACTTCCGTTACTTCGCCACCGAAAAAGGCCTGGCCGCTCGCGATCACAGCGACCGCCCGACCACCCTGCAAGGGCTGATCGACGCGGGGCATGTGCACTTCGAGGCGCTGGTGTACGAAGACTTCCTGCCAGTGAGTGCAGCGGGGATCTTCCAGTCCAACCTGGGCGATGATGCGCAGGCGGAATACGGCAGCAACGCTAACCGTGAGGCGTTCGAAGCTGCATTGGGGCTGAAGGTGCAGGATGAGCTGGCATTGTATGCGCAGAGCGAGCGCCGCTCGTTGCAGGCGTGTGCACAGGCGCTGAACCTGGGGTCGATGTAAGCCTTAGGGCCGCATTGGGTCGCGCTGCGGCCCAAGCGTCGGCAGGACCTGCACATCTGGCAGGTCCATCGCCGCCACCTCCGCGTGCAAGAATTCGCTCAAGCGCCGCAACCGCTCGCCACCCGGCCGGGTGCGCGGCCACACCAGGTAGTAATCCATGCCGCTGGGCACCGCCGTTGGCCAGGGCAAGCTCAAACGCCCCTGCGCCACATCCTCGGCCACCATCAGCAAATCCCCCATCGATATGCCATAGCCACGCGCCGCTGCGATCATGCCCAACTCCAGGGTATCGAACACCTGGCCGCCCTTGAGCGACACCTTGTCGCTAAGCCCCATGCGCTCCAACCATTCGCGCCAGTCACGCTTGTCCACGGTCGGGTGCAGCAGTTCGATGCAGGCCAGCCGACGCTCGTCCCACGGCCCATCATCGAGCAGGTCCGGCGCACCCACCGGGATCAGCAGTTCGGGAAACAACCGGCGCACTTCCCAATGCGCCGGGAACACGCCATCGCTGAGCAACACGGCGCAATCGAAAGGCTCCTGGTTGAAATCGACATGGTCGACGTCCATCCAGGCGCTGGTCAGTTGCACTTCGTTACCGGGCTGCAGGTGACGAAAACGGCTTAGGCGGGCCAACAACCAGCGCATGGTCAGGGTAGAGGGCGCTTTCATGCGCAAGATGTCATCTTCGCCGCGCAAGGTGTCGCAAGCCCGCTCCAGTGCGGCGAAGCCTTCGCGCACGCCGGGCAGCAACACCCTGGCCGCTTCGGTCAGCTGCAAGCTGCGGCCGCTGCGCACGAACAGGCGGCAAGCGAAGTGTTGTTCAAGGGTGCGGATATGGCGGCTGACCGCACTCTGGGTAATCGAAAGCTCTTCGCCGGCACGGGTGAAGGAGCTCAGTCGCGCAGCGGCTTCGAATGCGCGCAAGGCATACAACGGTGGGAGCTGACGAGACATTAGGCACCTGCCATGCGGGCTGGGGAACGGATCGCTGACAGCATAAACACATGAGTCAAACTCATGCCAATGATCGTTTTTATCCTTTTGTGCAAAGCTGACCAAAGCCTCAGAATCGCCCTTCGCTCACGGGATCAGGAAAAGGACCACACGCATGCATGTAGCGCCTACCACCGAACTCAAGGCTTTGCTGCGCCTGGCTGGGCCGCTGATCGCCTCGCAGTTGGCGCACATGCTGATGGTGCTGACCGACACCCTGATGATGGCCCGCATCAGCCCGCAAGCCTTGGCGGGCGGCGGCTTGGGCGCTGCGAGCTACTCGTTCGTGTCGATTTTTTGCCTGGGCGTGATCGCCGCGGTCGGCACGCTGGTGGCCATCCGCAAGGGTGCCAACGACATCGAGGGCGTCACACGCCTGGCACAAAGCGGCCTGTGGCTGGCCTGGGGCCTGGCGCTGGTCGCGGCGCTGGCGCTGTGGAACCTGGAGCCGGTGTTGCTGATGTTTGGCCAACAGCCGGAGAACGTCGCCTCGGCCGCCGAATTCCTCACCCTGCTGCCGCTGGCCCTGCCCAGCTACCTGACCTTCATGGCCCTGCGCGGCTTCACCAGCGCGCTTGGCCGCTCGACGCCGGTGATGGTCATCAGCGTGATAGGCACGGTGCTCAACTACCTGCTCAACGTTGCGCTGATCGAAGGCATGTTCGGCCTGCCCAAGCTGGGCCTGATGGGCATCGGCCTGGTCACTGCCGTGGTGTCGCTGGGCATGGCGATTGCCTTGGCCCTGTACATCCGCTGGCATTCGGCCTATGCCGCCTACCCGCTGCGCCAGGGCCTGTCACGCCCTTCCCTGCCGGCCCTGCGCGAGCTGTGGCGGCTGGGCCTGCCGATTGGCGGCACGTACATGGTGGAGGTCGGCCTGTTCGCCTTTGCCGCGCTGTGCATGGGCGTGCTCGGCAGCACGGAGCTGGCGGCGCATCAGATCGCGCTGCAGATCGTTTCCACGGCGTTCATGGTGCCCACCGGGCTGTCTTATGCCGTGACCATGCGCGTGGGCTTGTACTACGGCGGCGGCAACCTGCTCGCGGCCCGCAGCGCAGGCCGGGTGGGGATCGGTTTTGGCGGGATGATCATGTTCGCCTTCGCCGCGCTGTTCTGGCTGTTGCCGGATGCCCTGGTGGGGTTGTTCATCGACCGCAACGACCCCGCGTTCGCGGCCATCTACCAACTGGCCGTGCAGCTGGTGATGGTCGCGGCCTGGTTCGAGCTGTTCGACGGCATGCAGACCATCGCCATGGGCTCGATCCGTGGGCTGAAGGACGCCAAGACCACCTTCCTGATCGGGCTGTGCTGCTATTGGCTGGTGGGCGCCCCCAGCGCTTGGCTGTTCGCCTTCAACCTGGGAGGCGGCGCGGTCGGGATCTGGTGGGGGCTGGCGTTGGGGCTGGCCTGTGCGGCAGTGGCGCTGACCCTTGGCTTTGAATGGCGGATGAAACGGCTGTTGAGAAAGGCGAGTTTGCCTGACAGGTCTGCACTGCCTGTGTGATTGCCGGGGCTGCTTTGCAGCCCTAGCGGCATTACAAGCTAACCAGATGCGGCGTTCCACAGTCCTGCAGAAACGCCATCAACTCCGCCACCGGCAGCGGCTTGCTGACCAAAAACCCCTGCACCTGGTCACAGCCGAACTCGCGCAACAACGCCATCTGCGCTTCGCTTTCCACACCCTCGGCAACCACTTCGAGGTTGAGGTTATGCGCCAGGTTGATCATGGCGTGCACCAGCTTGCGGTTCTCCTCGCGCATTTCCATCTCGGCGACAAAGCTGCGGTCAACCTTGAGCAAGGCGATCGGCAGGCTGTTCAAGTGCACGAACGATGAGAAGCCGGTGCCGAAGTCGTCCAGGGAAAAACGCACGCCCAAGCGCCCAAGAGCATCCATGGTCTGACGCACCCGTTCGTTGCGGCGCATGACCGCCGTCTCGGTCAGTTCGAACTCCAGCCAGCGGGCATCGACGCCGTGCTCGATGATCAACCGGCTCAGGGTGGTCAGCAACTGGCTGTCCTGAAACTGCCTGAAGCTCAGGTTCACCGCCATGTGCAGCGGCGGCAGGCCATGCTCGCACAGCGCCTGCATGTCACGCAGCGCGCGCGATATCACCCAGTAGCCAAGCGGCACGATCAGCCCGCTCTGCTCGGCCAGCGGCACGAACTCGCTGGGCGGCAACAGGCCGCGCTCGGCATGGCGCCAGCGCACCAGCGCCTCAAGACCAACGATGCGCCCATCGGCCAGGTTCAGCCGTGGCTGGTAATGCAGCTCCAGCTCGTCACGGCGCAGGGCCCGGCGCAGCTCGCTTTCCAGGTCGGCGAGGCTGCGGGCGTTGCGGTTGATGCGTTCGTTGAAGACATGAAAAGTACAGCCCTGGCTGCCCTTGGCCTGACGCATGGCGATGTGCGCATGCCACATCAGCGGGTCGGCGCCGCCCTGCGCCCGGGCGTGAGCCAGGCCCAGGCTGCAGCCGAGCAGCAGGCTTTCGCCGTCGATCCAGTAGGGCTCGGCCAAGGCTTCGATGATGCGTTCGGCTATCCACTCGGCGCGGTTCGGGTCGCGGCGGGTATCGATCAGCAGGGCGAATTCGTCACTGCCCAGCCGGGCCAGCTGGTCGCCGGCCTCCAGTTGCAGCTTGAGCCGTGCCACCACCTGCAGGATCAGCCGATCGCCGCTTTGATGGCCAAGCGCGTCGTTGACGTGGCGGAAGTTGTCCAGGTCGAGGTGGCCGAGGGCCAGGCCACGGCCATCCCCCTCTGCCAGGCGCGTGGTCAGCAAGGCCTGGAAACCCTGGCGGTTGGCAATACCGGTCAGCGGGTCCTGCTCGGCCAGGCGTTGCAAAGTGGCAACCAGCACGCCGCGCTCGCGAACGTGGCGCAACGAGCGGCGCAAGGCATCGGCATTGAGGTGGTCACGCACCAGCCAGTCGCTGACCCCGGTGGGCGCCACTTCAGGCTCGTGATCGAGCAGCACGACCGTGGGCAGCTCGCAGCGGCCGGGGGCTGGCTGCAAGGCCGGGGTGGCCAGGATCACGGCTTGGCGGTCGTGGCTGAACAGGCTATCGACCGACTCCCAGTCAGGTGCGGTCAACAACACCGCGCTGCCGCTCAGTGCTTGCACGCACTCGCGCAACAGCACGGCCCATTCCGGCTCATCAGCCAACAGCAGCAAACGCAACGGTTCGACAGGCGTGGACAAGCGGGCTCCTTAGGGCATGTGCGGGTGCAACGGCAGAGGCCAAGTATGCCACTGCATGAATGAAAATGATTTACGCTTTTATATATGTAGGCGACGACACATTTCGTCGTGCATCGTGCGCGAAACCAGGCCAACCGGCAAATACGATTTTTTCGGTGAATAGCATGAGCCTGACTAATACTTATGCGCTGATAAAAGTCTGACTCAGACGTCAGACGGTCGCGCCATTACCGGCCCATGCCTGTTAGAATGCGCGGCTATTTTCTGGCGACCCCCGGTTTCTAGCATGTCCCGACTCAATCCCCGGCAACAGGAAGCCCGAGACTACGTCGGCGGCCCTCTTTTGGTGCTCGCCGGTGCAGGTTCCGGCAAGACCAGCGTCATCACGCGCAAGATTGCCCACCTCATCCAGAACTGCGGCATCCGTGCCCAGTACATCGTGGCGATGACCTTCACCAACAAGGCCGCGCGCGAGATGAAGGAGCGGGTCGCCACCTTGCTGCGCCCGGGGGAAGGCCGCGGCCTGACGGTGTGCACCTTCCACAACCTGGGTTTGAACATCATCCGCAAGGAGCACGACAAGCTGGGCTATAAGCCAGGCTTTTCGATCTTCGACGAGTCCGACATCAAGGCGTTGCTGTCGGACATCATGCAGAAAGAGTATTCCGGCGACGACGGCATCGACGAGATCAAGAACATGATCGGTGCCTGGAAGAACGACCTGATCCTCCCGCCCGAGGCCCTGGAAAAGGCCCGCAACCCGCGCGAGCAGACCGCCGCCATCGTCTACACCCACTACCAGCGCACGCTCAAGGCGTTCAACGCGGTGGACTTCGACGACCTGATCCTGCAGCCGGTCAAGCTGTTCCAGGAACACCCGGAAGTGCTGGAGCGCTGGCAGAACCGCGTGCGCTACCTGCTGGTGGACGAATACCAGGACACCAACGCCAGCCAGTACCTGCTGGTGAAAATGCTGATCGGCATGCGCAACCAGTTCACCGTGGTCGGCGACGATGACCAGTCGATCTACGCCTGGCGTGGCGCGCGGCCCGAGAACCTGATGCTGCTCAAGGAGGACTACCCCTCCCTGAAGATCGTCATGCTCGAGCAGAACTACCGCTCCACCAGCCGCATCCTGCGCTGCGCCAACGTGCTGATCGCCAACAACCCACACGCGTTCGAGAAGCAGCTGTGGAGCGAGATGGGCGTGGGCGACGAGATCCGCGTGATCCGCTGCAAGAACGAGGAAGCCGAGGCCGAACGCGTGGCCATGGAAATCCTCACCCTGCACCTGCGCACCAACCGCCCGTACAGCGACTTCGCCATCCTTTACCGCGGCAACTACCAGGCCAAGCTGATCGAACTGAAGCTGCAGCACCACCAGGTGCCGTACCGCCTTTCGGGTGGCAACAGCTTCTTCGGCCGCCAAGAGGTCAAGGACCTCATGGCCTACCTGCGCCTGCTGGTAAACCCGGACGACGACAACGCCTACCTGCGCGTGATCAACGTGCCGCGCCGGGAAATCGGCTCCACGACCCTGGAAAAGCTCGGCAACTACTCGACCGAACGCGGTATCTCGATGTACGCCGCCAGCGAAGAGCTGGGCCTGGGCGAGCACCTGGACGCTCGTTACACCGAGCGCCTGCAGCGCTTCAAGCACTGGCTGGACGGGGTGCGCCACAAGGTGGCGCTGGATGACCCGATCGCCGCGCTGCACGAGATGATCCGCGACATCGACTACGAGAACTGGATCCGCCAGCAAACCGCCAGCGACAAAGCGGCGGAGTTCCGCATCAGCAACGTCTGGTTCCTGGTCGAAGCGCTGAAAAACACCCTCGAGAAGGACGAAGAGGGTGACATGACCATCGAGGACGCCATCGGCAAGCTGGTGCTGCGCGACATGCTCGAGCGCCAGCAGGAAGAGGAAGAAAACGCCGAAGGTGTGCAGATGATGACCCTGCATGCCTCGAAGGGCCTGGAATTCCCTTACGTGTTCATCATGGGCATGGAAGAAGAGATCCTTCCGCACCGCTCCAGCATCGAAGCCGACACCATCGAAGAAGAACGCCGCCTGGCCTACGTGGGCATTACCCGCGCGCGCCAGACCCTGGCCTTCACCTTTGCGGCCAAGCGCAAGCAGTACGGCGAGATCATCGACTGCACCCCGAGCCGGTTCCTCGACGAACTGCCGCCGGACGATTTGGCCTGGGAAGGCCTGGACGATGCGCCCGTCGAAGTGAAAGCCGCGCGTGGCAACAACGCACTGGCCGATATTCGGGCAATGCTCAAACGCTGATCAACCCTTACTCTTTAACCGTTGCCGCTGTTGCGGCCACCTTTGCTACATCGAGGAAAACCACAGTGGAAGCACTGCATCAGAAGATTCGCGAAGAAGGCATCGTGCTTTCCGATCAGGTTCTTAAAGTCGACGCGTTTCTCAACCACCAGATCGACCCTGCGCTGATGCAGTTGATCGGTGACGAGTTCGCCCGCCTGTTCGCCGACGCCGGCGTGACCAAGATCGTCACCATCGAAGCCTCGGGCATCGCCCCGGCGGTGATGACTGGCCTGAAGCTGGGCGTGCCGGTGATCTTTGCGCGCAAGCACCAGTCGCTGACCCTGACCGAGAACCTGCTGACTGCCTCGGTGTACTCCTTCACCAAGCAGACCGAGAACACCGTGGCCATCTCGCCGCGCCACCTCAACAGCAGCGACCGCGTGCTGGTGATCGACGACTTCCTGGCCAACGGCAAGGCGTCGCAGGCACTGATCTCGATCATCAAGCAGGCCGGCGCCACCGTGGCCGGCCTGGGTATCGTCATCGAGAAGTCGTTCCAGGGCGGCCGTGCCGAGCTGGACAGCCAGGGCTACCGCGTTGAATCGCTGGCCCGGGTGAAGTCGCTGGAAGGCGGTGTGGTCAGCTTCATCGAGTGATGGCCATTGGGGCCGCTTTGCGGCCCATCGCGGCACAAGGCCGCTCCCACATGGGCTAATGCAGCCCCCTGTGGGAGCGGCCTTGCGCCGCGATGGGCTGCGCAGCAGCCCCCGCTATCACCCAGTCGCCGCCAACCCCGCCAGCAGCAACCGCTGATAAATCTCGTCCTTCAGCCCCTGGGGGTCATCCAGCCCCATTCGCACCAGCTGCGCCCCATACCCCTCCGGCCCCGGCGCATCCAGCGCGGCCTTCCCCAGCTCCAGCGCTTCGCTCAGCCTGAACTTGCTCTTCAACCAGTTCAGCGCCCGCAGCAAGTCCCGCTCCTCAGCCGTGAAATCTGTCCCCAACGGATACTCCGGAAACAACCCTGCATGCCGTGCCCAGATGGCCTCGAGCCGCTCCGGCGTATTGTCAGTGAAGCGGGCTTCCAGCTCGAAATCCTTGGCCAGCTTGCCGGCCTTCTTGGCCTGCGCCATCAGCTCGCCCTGGAAGCGTGAGTCACTGACCGCCAGCAGCCGCGCAATCACCTCACTGTCAGTCTGCCCACGCAAATCGGCGATGCCGTACTCGGTTACCACGATGTCACGCAAATGCCGGGGAATGGTGCAGTGGCCGTACTGCCAGAGCAGGTTGGACGTCACCTGCCCACCCGCCTCACGCCAACTGCGCAGCAGCAAAATCGAGCGCCCACCCTCCAGCGCGTGGCCTTGGGCGACGAAGTTGTACTGCCCGCCCACGCCGCTGAGCACACGGCCATCCTCCAGCTGGTCGGCAACCCCCGCGCCGAGCAAGGTCATGGTGAACACGGTATTGATGAAGCGGGCATCCCGACGTTGGCGGCGTTTCAGTTCCTCTTGGCCATACAGCTCGTTGATGTAGCTGATCCGCGTCATGGCAAAGCGTGCGCGCTGCTCCAGCGGCATTTCGCGCAAGCGTTGGTAGAACGCCCGCGGGCCAAGGAAAAACCCGCCATGCACCAGCACGCCCTGCTCGTCCGCCGGGCGCCGCACCACGCCTGCCTCGGCCAGCGCCAGCAGGCCATTGACGAACATCTCGCTGCAACCGTAGAGGCCTTGGGCGAAGGCATCCAGCCCCCCTTCGCGCTCGATCAGGGCCTGCCACGGGCCGACATCCAGTTCATCCATCAAGGCCCGGTAGCCGGCGTTGTCGCCCTGCCTGGCCAGCAACGCGGCGGCCACGGCATCGCCCATGGCGCCAATGCCGATCTGTAGCGTGCCGCCATCGCGCACCAGGGTGCTGGCGTGTAGGCCAATGCAGTGGTCCTGGGTGTTGACCGGCATGTTTGGCGTGGAGAACAGCCGACGTTGCTCCACCTCGTCAATCAGCAGGTCGAAGGCGTCGATGCTCAGCTCCGCATCACCCGGCATGTAGGGCAGCTCGGCATGAACCTGCCCGAGCATGAGAATGGTCTCGCCGGCCGCGCGGCGCTTGGCGATCATCGGCAGCAGGTCGAGGGTGATGTCGGGGTTGCAGGCCAGGCTCAGGTGCACCGGCTTTTCTGGCGTGGCAGCCACCAGTTGGGCAATCAGGTTCAGGCCCTTGGCATTGATGTCGCGAGCGGCGTGGCTATAGTTGCTGCTGATGTAGTCCTGCTGGGCAGTCTCGCTGTGCAGCAGGCTGCCGGGCTGCATGAAGAACTGCTCGACGCGGATGTTCGGTGGCAGGCAGTCGTTGCGCAGGTCGGCGAGGTAAGTGAGCTCTTCGTAGTCGGCAAAGACACGCTCGACGAAGGGCTCGAGAAAACGCCGCTGCAGGCCATCACCCAAGGGTGGTCTGCCAAGGGACAGAGCGGTGTAGATCGTCAGCTGGCGCTCAGGCAGTTCGCGCACTCGGGCGTACAGGGCGTTGACGAAGGCGTTGGGTTTGCCAAGGCCCAGTGGCAGGCCCATGTGGATATGGGCCGGCAGGCGTGACAAGACCTGCTCGACAGCCTGATCGATGGCGCAGAGGTGCATCTTGGCCTCCTGAGTCTTCCATGGGTTCAGGGGTTGGACATGGACATGCCTTGTTTGTTGCCTGTGCGGGCCCTTTCGCGGGTAAACCCGCTCCTACAGGTCCGTGTGGGAGCGGGTTTACCCGCGAAAGGGCCGGC
>NZ_JAPFCE010000139.1:0-2841 GCF_026240895.1 Pseudomonas sp. DCB_AW | reverse complement strand
GCTCGTCAGTAACAGTGGTGCTGACCGGGGTTTTGTCCAGAACCAGGTTCTCGAACTTGCCAACATCCGTGCCATCAACGGAAGCGATCGATTTGATCACTGGGTCGTTGGTACCGGTGTAGACGTTGTCCGGGGCAGCCACGGTGGTGAAACCGCTGGTGCTGTTGGCCGGCACGGTGATGACGGTGGTGCCATCGCTCAGCGTGAAAGTCAGCGCCGAATGTTTATCGATCGGCAGACCGTCTTTGTTGGTCAGGGTGATGGTGTAGGTGATCGCACCACCTTCGGTGACCGAAGGCGTAGCGGTCAGCTTGGCCACCACGTCGTCGGTGGTGTCAGTCACTTTGACCGAGGCCGCATCGCCCAGCTGCAGGTTTTCGAAGGCACGGCCATCGATGTCTGCTGCCGACTTCACGCCCAACTCGATTTCACCGGCGTCTTTGTAGACGTCGTCACCCTGCGCTTCGTGGGTGTACGGCGCGCTGGTTTCGCCAGCTTTGATGGTGACGGTAGCGTTGTTGCTCAAGGTCACGACCAGGTCGTGAGCCAGGGCGGTGTTGATGTGGACGGTGAAGGTCGGTTTGACGTTTTCAGCCACCGAAACCTGATCGGCCGTGATGGTGACCTTGACCAGATCGCCTTCGTTGCCTGCGCCTGGAGTACCTGAGCCCGGCTCGTCGGTCACAGCAGTGCTGACCGGCGTTTTGTCCAGAACCAGGTTCTCGAACTTGCCAACATCCGCGCCATCGACGGTGGCGATCGACTTGATCACCGCGTCGTTGGTACCGACATAAACGTTATCCGGGGCAACCACGGTGGTGAAACCAGTGGTGCTGTTGGCCGGCACGGTGATGACGGTGGTGCCGTCGCTCAGGGTGAAGGTCAGCGCCGAATGCTTGTCGATCGGCAAGCCATCTTTGTTGGTCAGGGTGATGGTGTAGGTGATCGCACCACCTTCGGTGACCGAAGGGGTGGCGGTCAGTTTGGCCACCACGTCATCCGTGGTATCGGTGACCTTGACCGAAGCGGCGTCGCCCAGCTGCAGGTTCTCGAAGGCACGGCCATCGATGTCTGCTGCCGACTTCACGCCCAGCTCGATTTCACCGGCGTCTTTGTAGACGTCGTCGCCCTGCGCTTCGTGGGTGTACGGCGCGCTGGTTTCACCGGCTTTGATGGTAACGGTAGCGTTGTTGCTCAGCGTCACGACCAGATCGTGAGCCAGCGCGGTGTTGATGTGGACGGTGAAGGTCGGTTTGACGTTCTCGGCGACGGAAACCTGGTCAGCGGTAATGGTGACTTTGACCAAGTCGCCTTCGTTGCCCGGCGTACCTGGCTCGTCGGTGACAGCGGTGCTGACCGGCGTCTTGTCCAGAACCAGGTTCTCGAACTTGCCAACATCGGCGCCATCAACGGTGGCGATCGATTTGATCACCGCGTCGTTGGTACCGACGTAGACGTTGTCCGGGGCAGTCACGGTGGTGAAGCCGGTGGTGCTGTTGGCCGGCACGGTGATGACGGTGGTGCCGTCGCTCAGGGTGAAGGTCAGTGCCGAGTGCTTGTCGATCGGCAGACCGTCTTTGTTGGTCAGGGTGATGGTGTAGGTGATCGCACCGCCTTCGGTGACCGAAGGCGTAGCGGTCAGCTTGGCCACCACGTCATCCGTGGTGTCAGTCACTTTGACCGACGCCGCATCGCCCAGTTGCAGGTTTTCGAAGGCACGGCCGTCAACATCGACGGCGGACTTGATACCCAGCTCGATTTCGCCGGCGTCTTTATAGACGTCATCGCCTTGCGCGTCGTGGGTGTACGGCGCGCTGGTATCGCCAGCTTTGATAGTGACGGTGGCGTTGTTGCTCAGGGTCACGACCAGGTCGTGGGCCAGCGCGGTGTTGATGTGGACTGTGAAGGTCGGCTTCACGTTCTCAGCAACCGAAACCTGGTCAGCGGTGATGGTCACCTTGACCACGTCGCCTTCGTTGCCCGGCGTGCCTGGCTCGTCAGTGACAGTGGTGCTGACTGGAGTCTTGTCCAGAACCAGGTTTTCAAACTTCCAGGCGTCAGCGCCGCTAACCCCCTGCAGGCTCTGCTCGACCGGTGGGTTAGTGCCGGTGTAGACGTTGTCCGGGGCCGTTACGGTAATCGAACCGGTGGTGCCGTTGGCCGGAACGGTGATGACCGTTTTGCCGTCACTCAGGGTGAAGTACAACGGCGCGTGGTTATCGATCGGCAGACCGTCTTTGTTGGTCAGGGTGACGGTGTAAGTGATCTCGCCGCCTTCGGTAACCGATGGAGTGGCGGTCAGTTTGGCGATGACGTCGTCAGTAGTGTCAGTCACTTTGACCGACGCTGCGTCACCCAGCTGCAGGTTTTCGAAGGCACGACCATCGACATCGACCGCGGACTTGATGCCCAACGAGATCTCGCCAGCGTCTTTGTAAACGTCATCGCCCTGTGCTTCGTGGGTGTAAGGCGCGCTGGTTTCACCGGCTTTGATGGTGACGGTGGCATTGTTGCTCAGGGTCACGACCAGGTCGTGAGCCAGCGCGGTGTTGATGTGAACGGTGAAGTTCGGCTTCACGTTCTCGGCAACCGAAACCTGGTCAGCCGTGATAGTGATCTTGACTACATCGCCTTCGTTGCCTGGGGTACCCGGCTCGTCGGTCACAGTGGTGCTGACCGGGGTCTTGTCCAGAACCAGGTTTTCGAATTTCCAAGCGTCAGCACCGCTGACCGCCTGCAGGCTCTGCTCTACCGGTGGGTTAGTGCCGGTGTAGACGTTGTCTGGCGCGGTTACGGTAATCGAACCGGTGGTGCCGTTCGCCGGAACGGTGATCACCGTTT
>NZ_JAPFCE010000138.1:0-2880 GCF_026240895.1 Pseudomonas sp. DCB_AW | reverse complement strand
CCTACAGAGGCATGCATATCCTGTAGGAGCGGCCTTGTGCCGCGAACGAGGGCGCAGCCCTCGCCAGCAATATCCCCCGCTACTCGATTTTGGCCAACAAAGTCCCCCCCAGCTCTAGGTCCCCGGGCCGCCATGCGTTAGCATCCCTCTCCGATAGAACGCTTCGGCCGTACGGCCGTGCCAACAATAAGATTTGCTTCTTTTCTTGCTAGGGGACTTGGTGATGATCAAGAAATACCTTTCGCGACTGCTGGTCGGTGTCACCGCCCTGGTCGCGGTCTCGGCAGCCCAGGCTGGCGCCATCGAAGACGCGGTCAAGCGCGGCACCCTGAAAGTGGGCATGGACCCTACCTACATGCCGTTCCAGATGACCAACAAGCGTGGCGAGATCATCGGCTTCGAAGTCGATATCCTCAAGGCCATGGCCAAGTCCATGGGCGTCAAGCTGGAGACGGTCTCCACCGCCTATGACGGCATCATCCCAGCCCTGCTGACCAACAAGTTCGACATGATCGGCAGCGGCATGACCCTGACCCAGGAACGCAACCTGCGCCTGAACTTCAGCGAACCCTTCATCGTGGTCGGCCAGACCCTGCTGATCCGCAAGGAGCTGGCAGGCGAGATCAAGACCTACAAAGACCTGAACAACGAGAAGTACCGCATCACCTCCAAGCTCGGCACCACCGGCGAGATGGTTTCCAAGAAGCTGATCGGCAAAGCCAAGTACCACGGCTATGACAACGAGCAGGAAGCGGTGATGGACGTGGTCAACGGCAAGGCCGATGCCTTCGTCTACGATGCCCCGTACAACGTGGTGGCGGTGGAAAAGGCCGGCGCTGGCAAGCTGCTGTTCCTCGAAGAACCCTTCACCTACGAGCCACTGGCGTTCGGCCTGAAGAAGGGCGATTACGACAGCATCAACTTCATCAACAACTTCCTGCACCAGATCAAGCATGACGGGACCTACGATCGTATCCACGACAAGTGGTTCAAGAACAAGGACTGGCTGAAGGAAATGGAATAAGGCCCAGGCCACAAGCCCAGCCTTTGACCCCAACGCGCAGGCAAACCCTGCGCGTTCGCATTTACGGAAGTACCCCACGTGATCAAACACAAGAAAGCCCAGTGGCCCTGGCACGCGCTGACCGCGCTGGTGTTGGTGGGCCTGGCGGTCAGCCTGTACCTGGCCACCTCGATGATGTCTTACGAGTGGCGCTGGAACCGCGTCCCGCAGTACTTTGCCTACCAGGCCGAAGAAGCCCAGCGCGCGGCCGGCTACGGCACCGTGCAGGACATCGTCGTTTCCGGTGACACTGCCCGCGTAACGCTGAAAGAAGAAGGGGGCGCCGAGCAGGTGCTCGACGTCGACAGCAACAGCTTGCTGCTGAGCCGTGGCGATGATGTTGCTGAGGGCGACCAGATCGGCGTGACCCGCCACTGGGCGGCAGGCCCGTTGGCGTGGGGCCTGTGGACCACGTTGTGGCTGTCGGTGTTGTCCGGTGCCCTGGGCCTGGTGATCGGCCTGTTCGCGGGCCTGTGCCGGCTGTCGAACAACCCGACCCTGCGTGACCTCTCGACCGTTTACGTCGAACTGGTGCGCGGCACACCGCTGCTGGTACAGATCTTCATCTTCTACTTCTTCATCGGCACTGTGCTCAACCTGTCCCGCGAGTTCGCCGGGGTGGCTGCGCTGGCGCTGTTCACCGGCGCCTATGTCGCCGAGATTGTGCGTGCCGGCGTGCAGTCGATTGCCCGGGGCCAGAACGAGGCGGCCCGTTCGCTGGGCTTGAACGCCAGCCAGTCGATGCGCCACGTGATCCTACCCCAGGCCTTCAAGCGTGTGCTGCCGCCCTTGGCTGGCCAGTTCATCAGCCTGGTCAAGGACACCTCGCTGGTGTCGGTAATTGCCATTACCGAACTGACCAAGAGCGGCCGCGAGGCCATCACCACCTCGTTCTCGACGTTCGAGATCTGGTTCTGCGTGGCAGGCTTGTACCTGCTGATCAACCTGCCGCTGTCGCATTTGGCCAGCCGGCTCGAGCGGAGGCTTGCGCAAAGTGATTGAAGTCCGTGATCTGGTAAAAGTCTTCGACACCCGCGGCCACGTCGTGCGTGCGGTGGACAACGTCACCACGCGCGTGGCCAAGGCCGAAGTGGTGGTGGTGCTTGGCCCCTCGGGGTCGGGCAAATCGACCTTCCTGCGCTGCCTCAACGGCCTGGAGCATTTCGACGAAGGCGTTGTCGCCATCGACGGCTTGCAACTGGCCGACCCGAAAACCGACATCAACGCCTACCGCCGCGAAGTCGGCATGGTGTTCCAGCATTTCAACCTGTTCCCGCACATGACCGTGCTGGAAAACCTGTGCTTGGCGCAAAAAGTCGTGCGCAAGCGCGGCAAGGCCGAGCGCGAGGCCAAGGCCCGTGCGCTGCTGGAAAAAGTGGGTATTTCGCAGAAAGCCAACGAGTACCCGTCGCGCCTCTCTGGCGGCCAGCAGCAGCGGGTGGCGATCGCCCGCGCCTTGGCGATGGAGCCGAAGGTGATGCTGTTCGACGAGCCGACCTCGGCGCTCGACCCGGAAATGGTCGGTGAAGTGCTGGACGTGATGAAGACCCTGGCCCAGGAAGGCATGACCATGGTTTGCGTCACCCACGAAATGGGCTTTGCCCGTGAAGTGGCGGACCGGGTGCTGTTCTTCGATCACGGCAAATTGCTGGAAGATGCCTCGCCGGCGCAGTTCTTCGATGCACCGAAGGACCCGCGCGCACAGGCGTTTCTGCGTCAGGTACTGTAACTACAGCCCTGCAGGAGCAGCCTTGTGCTGCGAAGAGGCCGGTAAGCGCTGCGAAGATCACGGGTAGTCTACCGGCCTCTTCGCAGCA
>NZ_JAPFCE010000137.1:0-3094 GCF_026240895.1 Pseudomonas sp. DCB_AW | reverse complement strand
CGACGTGAGCGGTGTTGATGGTGATACCGCGCGCTTTTTCTTCCGGAGCCGAGTCGATCTTGTCGAACTCAACGACTGCCGAACCGAAAACTTCGGAGCAGACGCGAGTCAGAGCTGCGGTCAGAGTGGTTTTACCATGGTCAACGTGGCCGATAGTGCCAACGTTTACGTGTGGTAGGGAACGATCAAACTTTTCCTTAGCCATCGATACAATCCTCCGCAGAAGAAATAGTCTTACGCTGATAAAGCTGATAAAACAAAGGCAGATATTTTCATATCTGCCTTGTTTATATGGAGCTCTTGAGCGGACTTGAACCGCTGACCTCACCCTTACCAAGGGTGTGCTCTACCAACTGAGCTACAAGAGCGAAACACTTTGCGCAAAATCCAGCAAACTTGGAGCGGGTAGCGGGAATCGAACCCGCATCATCAGCTTGGAAGGCTGAGGTTCTACCACTAAACTATACCCGCGGAGCTTGCGGCTCTCGCTAAAACTGGTGGAGGGAGAAGGATTCGAACCTTCGAAGCTCTCGCAACGGATTTACAGTCCGTCCCCTTTGACCGCTCGGGAATCCCTCCAGATGTGGCCGGCATTCTATTTGTCTGCCGTCCTAGTGTCAAGCGTTTTTTCAAATTTTTTCAATCAAATCTGAAACTTAGCTGCTTTGACACCGCTTCCAGCTCTACCACCTCAGTGGTGTTCCCTGTGAAGCGGGCGCCATTCTATCAAGCTATTCGCCAGTTGCAATACCCTGGCAGAAAATAATTTTATGTTTTAAGTCTTTGAAATCGTTGGAAAGAGCGACGAGTACTGTTTGGTCCAGCAAACGCTCGCTTTCCGGGGAAATCTTGAGCCAGAGACCATCAGCGCCCGGTAACTGACCCGACACCGGCAACGCATTGATATCCAGGCTCAGCAGCCGCTGGCGCAGTGCATCGAGCTGCTCTTTTGCCGCCAGGCCACCTACTACCAGGCATTCATCACGACGACGGGCCGGCGCGGACACACCGGTTTCACGCAACAGGCGAATTTCTTGCTGACTACCTTTGTACAACGACAGCGGGGCGACATCCTTGGCCTTGAGCGGGGCTTCCTGTTGGTGCCAGACGTAATAGAAGACGTTGAGCACCAGCAACAGCAGAAACAACCAACGCATAAGCACCTCAGTCCAGTGGGCAGGCCATTGCCAGGCCAACGAATACCAGGTCAGGGACTACGCGCGCCGTCGGTGCTGCTTCACGCACCAGCGGCGCATCCCCACCGGTAAGGAACACCGTAAAATTCTCCCCCCAGAGCGCCCGCGCCTGCTCAAGCTGAGTATGGGCAAAGCCCTGCAACATCAACACACAGCCACGCTCCACAGCCTCGACCGTCGAGCGGCCAGGGGCAAGGCTTGTCAGTGCGCGTACTGCCGAAGCATCGTCATAGCGGATACGCCGTGTGTGCGTACGCAGCTGGCTGCGCATCAGCGGCATGCCCGGGCAGATGTAACCGCCCAGGTGCTCGCCATCGGCGGCAATGAAATCGGATTTGGCGGCGGTGCCAAGATCAATCACCAGACAAGCTCCCTTGGCCAGGTGGAATGCACCCAATGCTGCAAGCCAACGATCCATGCCCAGGCGCTGGTAGTCTTCATAACCATTGCGCACCCCTGCCATTTGCTGAGCAGGTTCGGCAACGCGCGCCACCACCGAGAACGCCTGGCGGATCAGCGCGCAGAGCGCCGCGGTTTCTTCTTCGCTGCGCACGCTGACGATACGGCAGCCAGACAAACGCAACGACGCCAACGCACTGACCTCGGCCACCAATGCCTGGTCGGAATCGACAATACCGCCGCCCACGATCGTAGCGTCGGCGGCGTGAATGACTCGCCATTTAATGAAGCTGTTACCGCAATCGAGCTCAAGAATCATCACGCAACCTCAAACTGAGCTCACCACCACTGAAGCTCTTTTCTACACCTTCGACTTCAAGGCGCAAACCGCCCTGCCCGTCCACCCCCAGCACCACCCCATCAATGCGGGTACTGCCAGCAACAAGCGATACGTTACGCCCCTGCCATAGATGCGCCTGCTCCCATTCTTCCTGGAATGCAGCAAACCCATAGCGGCGGTGACGCGCCAATTCATGCTGCAACTGCTGATTGAGCTTTGCCACCAGACGGTTGCGATCAATAGCGGTGCCAACCTCTCGCCGCATCGACGTCCACTCCTGGTCGACCTGGTCGTTGGCTTGCATGTTCACATTGATACCTATTCCAAGCACAACGTGACACACGTCTGCAGGATCACCCACTAACTCAAGCAAGATACCGGTGATCTTCTGCCCACGAACAAGCACATCATTGGGCCATTTCAGCCCCACATCCTTTACTCCAAAGCCCTGCAGGGTCCGCATCACTGCCAACCCCACCACCAGGCTCAGCCCTTCGAGCTGACGCATGCCACCTTCGACACGCAGGACGAGACTGTAATAGAGGTTCTCTGCGAAAGGGCTGACCCATTGGCGACCGCGGCGGCCACGCCCAGCGCTTTGGCGCTCGGCAAGGACCAGGAATGGCGCCGGCTGCCCTTCGCTTGCAAGCCGAAGCCCTTCAGCATTGGTTGAATCGATGGTTTCGTGGATGAAAACAGGCCACTGCTCACCCTCGGCGAATTCATTGATCGCTTGTGATTCGAGCAGGGCGAGAGGTGCCGCCAGCTGGTAGCCACGCCCACGAACCTTGTGAATGGTGAGGTTCAGCTCACTCTCCAGGTGCTGCAGCTGCTTCCAAACGGCGCTGCGACTCACCCCGAGGGCTGCCCCCAAGGCTTCTCCGGAATGGAACCGGCCATCCTTGAGGAGATTCAACAACTTCAGCATGCCAGTCTCGACTTGGAATAAGGCTGGCATGATAGCTATGGGTAGTGGGCTTGCATAGGAAAAGGGCTGCCCGGAAAGACCGCAGGAAGGACTATTTTCGGCCAGAAAAGACAAAACCCCTACCTGCTCGCGCAGATAGGGGTTTTGCGAAATGAATCTTGACGATGACCTACTCTCACATGGGGAAACCCCACACTACCATCGGCGATGCATCGTTTCACTACTGAGTTC
>NZ_JAPFCE010000136.1:0-3155 GCF_026240895.1 Pseudomonas sp. DCB_AW | reverse complement strand
CTGCGAAGAGGCCAGTGCAAACGGCACACAGCGCCGGTGCTTTCACCGGCCTCTTCGCAGCACAAGGCTGCTCCTACACAGGGTCAGCGCAAGCTGCTCAGCACGCCTTCGAGAGCACACATCGCGGGTGCTTTCACCGGCCTCTTCGCAGCACAAGGCTGCTCCTACACAGGGTCAGCGCAGGCTGCTCAGCACGCCTTCGAGGCCTCGCATACCCGGTGATAGGCGCGGTTGAAATACACCAGCCCATCGTCCGCCCCACCATGGCGGATATCCTGGATCTCGCAGTAGAAAATGCTGTGCGAACCCACCTCATGCACCTGGGCAATGCGGCAGTCGAAGTTGACCAGCGCCTCCTGCATCACCGGCGCGCCGCTCTCCAGCACGGTCCAGTGCGTGGTCGCAAAGCGCTCTTCCGTGCTCAGGTTGCGGTTGGCAAACGCCCCCGACAGCTCCTGATGGGTACCGGCCAGCACGTTCACGCACAGCGCGCCGTTGGCCTTGAATTGCTCATTCGAATACGAGGCGCGGTTCATGCACACCAACAACGTGGGCGGCGCGTCGGTCACGCTGCACACCGCCGACGCGGTAAAACCGAAACGGCCTGCGGGGCCATCGGTGGTGATGACCGATACGGCGCCACCGAGCAGCGCCATTGCATTGCGAAACTGGCTTACATCTACCATGGTCATGCTCCTCAGATATCCAGCACCAGCTTGTTGGACTTGGCCCGCGAGCAGCACACCAGGATCTGGTCGTTCGCGGCTTTTTCTTCATCGGTCAGGTACACATCGCGGTGGTCCGGCTCGCCTTCGAGCACTTCGCACATGCAGGTCCCGCAGACGCCCTGCTCGCAGGAAATGTCGATCTTGATGCCAACCTGGGCAAGCGCTTCGAGGATGGTCTGCCCCTCGGCCACCTGCACGGTCTTGTTGCTGCGCGCCGCCACCACTTCAAAACCTTGGCCACTGGCGTCGACCTCGACCTGGAAGTACTCCTTGTGGATGTGGTCTTCGGCATAACCCTGCCGACGCGCGCCCTCAATCACCCAGTCCATGAAGCCGGACGGGCCGCAGGTATACAGGTGGGTGCCCTGGCTGGCAGCGCCCAGCACCGCCTCCAGGTTCAGCCGCTGTGCCGGGTCTTCATCATCGAAGTGAGTGACCACCCGCGCGGCGAACGGCGCCGCCGCCAGCGCCTCGAGAAACGCACTGCGGCTGCGCGAGCGCCCGCAATAATGCAGTTCGAAATCCGCGCCCTGCTGGTGCAGGGCGTGGGCCATGGCGATCATCGGCGTGATGCCGATACCACCGCCCAGCAGGATCGAACGGCTGGCCTGCGGCGCCAGCGGGAACAGGTTGCGCGGCGCGCTGATCTGCAGCTCGCGCCCTTCCAGCAAGGTCTCGTGCACGCCCACCGAACCGCCGCGTGAAGCTGGGTCTTTCAGCACACCTAGGCGATACACCGAAGCATCGGCCGGGTCACTGCACAGCGAATACTGGCGCACCACGCCGGGCGCCACGTGGATATCGACATGCGCGCCCGCCTCGAAGGCCGGCAACGCCGCGCCATCAGCGCGCCCCAGGTCGAGGACGACTACGTCGGCCCCTTGGATCTCGCGCTTGCGCACGACTACGTTCAACAATTGTTCATTCATGGCCGGTTTCCCGTGTAACGACAGGAGGCGCGCAGCGCCCCGCAAAAAAATCAACGCATGAACAGGCCGCCGTTCACGTCCCAGGTCGCCCCGGTGGTGAAGTAGGCTTCTGGCCGCGCCAGTTGCACGATCAGGTCGCCCAGAAAACCGGCGTCCCCCAGGCGCTGCACCGGGATGTTCGCCAGTAGCCCTGGCAGGCGCTCGGCAGGCACCGCGGCATGCACCGCCGGCGAATCGATCGGGCCGGGGGCGATGGCGTTGACCGTGACGCCACGGGCAGCGAACTCCTTGGCGAAGATCTTGGTCAGGGTGACGATCGCGCCCTTGCTCGCCGCGTAGTGCGCGCCGGTCGCAGTGCCGCCGTTCTGCCCGGCCAGCGAGGCCATGTTGATGATCCGCCCGTAACCGGCCTCGGCCAGGTACGCGCCGAACACCTGGCAACCGAGGAACACGCTGCGCAGGTTCAAGCCAACCACGGCGTCGAATTCTTCCGGGCTGATCTGCATCAGCGGCGTGGTCTTGGTCACCGCAGCGTTGTTGACTACCACGTGCAGGGCGCCAAAGTGCTCCAGCACCTGGGCCAGCACCTGCTCGAAATCGGCCTTGCTGGCGACATCGAGCTTGACCGCCAGGGTACGGCCGCCCTGCCCTTGCCGGGCTTGCTGCAGTTGTTCGGCGCTGGCCTGAGCGAGTGCCAGGTTACGGTCCGAGACCACCACGTCAAAGCCTGCGGCAAGCAGTTGCGCGCAGAAGCGCTGGCCCAAGCCCTGGCCGGCGCCGGTTACCAATGCGACTTGGTTCATGGTCGGTTCCTCACAGGATGTAGCCGATACCGGCGAGGGTATCGTCACTGTTGATCAGGCTGATCACCTTGCGGTGGATCTTGAAGCTGCCTTGCGCCCGCACCAGGGTGTAGGTCAGGTCGGCGCTGTAGTGCTTGAGGCTTTCCTTGCGGAACTCACGCACGTTCTGCGCGCAGCGCACGGTCACGTTGACGCCGTCGTCGCCCAGCACCCGGAAGCGCGAAATCGTGCGCACGGTGCGCGGCTGCGGGCTGGTGGAAATCGACTCGCCGCCGATCAACCGCTGCACGCGCAGGCCACGCATGTGGTGGTCGTCGTAGGCGTAGTTGAGGGTGTTTTCGTAGTCGCTCTCGCGCGGGTCGATGGGGATGATGTACGTGCCTTTTTCGGTCCATTGGCCGAGCCAGGTGTCGTACTCGCCGTGGTCGAGCATGTCGCCTTCCTGCCAGATGAAGGCGGTGACTTCTTGCAGCAATTGCAGGTTCATAGGGTTCTCCACGCTCACGCCGACATCATCTTTTTCCACTGCTGGTACGCCGCGCGCATGCCGGTTTCGGCACTCACGTCGGACACCAGCCCGTCGGCGCTGGGCTTCTCGCCCGGCAGGCCGCGGTTGAGCATGATCCACAGGTCTTCACCGGCACGGGCGCCTTTCTGCACGCGCTCCCAGGCTTCGGAATCGTCCGGGGTGCCAA
>NZ_JAPFCE010000135.1:0-3187 GCF_026240895.1 Pseudomonas sp. DCB_AW | reverse complement strand
GTCCCGTTGGAACCTTCAAGCCTACCCGGGCCTCGTGCTCCGCCACCCAGCCGTGATCGCGGCGGTATTGCATCGCGACTTCTGCCGTGGGCGGGACGATGTGACCGTGCTGGTCCTCGATTTGGACGGCACAGAAAACCGCTGATCGGAAACCCTGCCAAGGGCCAATAAAAACATATTTTGATGCTTAAATTAATCTTGTCAGTCGATCCCCTCCAGGAGGGTGCCGTCATGAACCTCAAGATTGCTGCCTTACTGCTGCTAGCGCTGTGCGCACAGCCGGCATGGAGCCAGAGTTACTCAACCGCTACCCCCGCCGCCAAACCCGCCCAAGCCGGTGCACTGACCACGCGCCTTGCCATGCGCGACCTGTGGGTCGAGCACATTTTCTGGGTCCGCAACTACGCCGTGGCCAACCAGGCCGGCAATGCCAAGCAAGCCGCAGTCGCTGCCAACGAAGTGGTCGCCGATGCCACCCGCATCGCCAACAGCATTGCGCCGTTGTACGGCCAGACGGCAGCCGACCAGTTGCTCAAACTGCTCGCCGGCCACTGGGGCGCCATCAAGCATTACAGTGACGCCACCGTGGGCAAGGACAAGCAAGGCCAGCAGGCCGCTGTCGATGACCTGACCAGCAACGCCAAGGCGCTTGCCGCGTTCCTGGCCAAGGCCAACCCCAACCTGCCCGAGCAGACCCTGATCACGATGCTCGGCGCCCATGGCGGCCATCATATTGCGCAAATCGACCAGCTTGCCGCTGGCGACTATGCCGGTGAGGCACGCACCTGGGGGATGATGCGCGAGCATATCCTGGCACTGGCGGACGCCTTGACGGCGGCGCTGGTCAAACAGTTCCCGGACAAGTTCTGATGCTCGAAGGGCTTGGCCGTACCCAACAGGACCTGCTCCACGCGTTGCTGCATCAGCCGGCTGGCATGAGCATCGACGACCTGGCGCAGGCCCTGGCCATCACCCGTACCGCCGTGCGTCAGCACCTGGCCGCACTGGAGCGTGACGGCCTGGTGATGCGCGGTGCCACCCGGCCTACCGGGCGCCGCCCGGAGCAACTGCACCAGCTCACCGAGCATGCCCGCGAGCTGTTCCCGCGGCAGTATCCGGTGTTGGCCAATCTGTTGATCGATGAAGTGGCCGGCATCATCGGCCATGACGCCCTGCAGGTGCTGATGCGCCAGTTGGGGCGCAAGCTGGCGGCAGACCTGGAGCGGCAGGTGGTGGATGAGGCGCGCATCGTTCAGCACATGAACTCGGCCGGGTATGAGGCAGAGGTGTTCTTTCGCTCAGCCGGGGAGCCGCAGATCGTGGCGCACAATTGCGTGTTCCATCACCTGGCCAAGGCGCACCCGGTGGTGTGCGAGCTGGACCTGGCGTTGATCGGGGCGTTGGGGGGCGGCGAGGTGAGCCATGAAGAATGCATGCTGAGGGGAGGGCAGGTGTGCAGGTTTGCGCTGCGTAAGGAACAGACTTGATGCTGATAGTGCGGGCCTCTTCGCGGGTAAACCCGCTCCCACAGGATCTGCGCCAACTTCAAGTCTGGCGATGTACCTGTAGGAGCGGGCTTGCCCGCGAAGAGGCCCGCACAGCAATCACTGCTGCCGCAGAATGCACGCCAGTAACCCAGGGAACCGTTCGTCGAGCATTTCGCTGCGCAACGAGTTCATGTGGGTAGTGCCGACATTACGCGTATGCACCAACCCCGCATCGCGCAACACGCGAAAATGGTGCGACATGCTCGACTTCGGCCGGCCGCCGTCCAGCTCGCCGCAGCTGGCCTCCGCCACGCCCGCCAAGTGGCGCACGATCTCCATGCGCACGGGGTCGCTCAAGGCGTAAAGCAGGCGCTCGAGGATCAGGTCTTCAGGGTTGGGATGTTTGTAGGCTCGCATGGTCGACATGATAACGGGCCTTTCAATTATTGCCATAGTTCGATTATGATCGAACTATCGTATTCAGATGAACCCGGAGTCCCTCATGTCCGCATTGTTCGAACCCTATACCCTCAAAGACGTCACCCTGCGCAACCGCATTGCCATTCCGCCCATGTGCCAGTACATGGCTGAGGACGGCATGGTCAATGATTGGCACCACGTCCACCTGGCCGGCTTGGCCCGGGGTGGTGCCGGCCTGGTGGTGGTCGAAGCCACTGCAGTCGCGCCGGAAGGGCGCATTACCCCCGGCTGCGCCGGTATCTGGAGCGACGCCCATGCCCAGGCGTTCGTGCCGATGGTGCAGGCGATCAAAGCAGCAGGCTCAGTGCCGGGCATCCAGATTGCCCATGCCGGGCGCAAGGCCAGCGCCAACCGCCCGTGGGAAGGGGACGACCACATCGCCGCCGACGATGCCCGCGGCTGGCAGACCATCGCCCCCTCGGCCATCGCCTTCGGCGCTCACTTGCCGAAAGTACCGCGCGAAATGACCTTGGACGACATTGCCCGGGTCAAGCAGGACTTCGTCGACGGCGCACGCCGTGCGCGCGAGGCGGGCTTTGAGTGGATCGAGCTGCACTTTGCCCACGGTTACCTGGGCCAAAGCTTCTTCTCCGAGCATTCCAACCAGCGTACCGACACCTACGGTGGCAGCTTCGAGAACCGCAGCCGCTTCTTGCTGGAAACCCTGGCAGCCGTGCGTGAGGTGTGGCCGGAGAACCTGCCGCTGACCGCCCGCTTTGGTGTGCTGGAATATGACGGCCGCGATGAGCAGACCTTGGACGAGTCCATCGAGTTGGCCCGGATGTTCAAAGCCGGTGGCCTGGACCTGCTGAGTGTCAGCGTCGGCTTCACCATCCCTGAGACGAACATCCCGTGGGGCCCGGCGTTCATGGGGCCGATTGCCGAGCGCGTACGCCGCGAGGCCGGCCTGCCGGTGACGTCGGCGTGGGGCTTTGGTACGCCGCAGCTGGCTGAAGGCGCGCTGAAAGCCAATCAGCTCGACCTGGTGTCGGTAGGGCGTGCGCACCTGGCGGACCCGCACTGGGCGTACTTCGCGGCCAAGGAGTTGGGGGTGGATAAAGCGTCGTGGACCTTGCCGGCGCCTTATGCGCACTGGCTTGAGCGTTATCGCTGAGTTGCTGATTATTCAGTAGCCTGGGCCGGCCTCTTCGCGGGGCAAGCCCGCTCCCACAGGTACTCCGCTGGCCTTGAGGTTGGCAGTTACCTGTGGGAGCGGGCTT
>NZ_JAPFCE010000134.1:0-3212 GCF_026240895.1 Pseudomonas sp. DCB_AW | reverse complement strand
CTGAGTTCGGGATGGGATCAGGTGGTTCCAATGCTCTATGGTCGTCAAGAAATTCTGTAGCCAGAATGTCCAGATGGACAGCCCAGCGAATTCGGATATGCGATATGTGTGGTTACGAACTTTCGGGTCTTTCGTCTTCACCACCGCAATTCGCGCTAGCAAATTGCTTGGGTGTTATATGGTCAAGCCTCACGGGCAATTAGTATTGGTTAGCTCAACGCCTCACAGCGCTTACACACCCAACCTATCAACGTCGTAGTCTTCGACGGCCCTTTAGGGGATTCAAGATCCCAGTGAGATCTCATCTTGAGGCAAGTTTCCCGCTTAGATGCTTTCAGCGGTTATCTCTTCCGAACATAGCTACCCGGCAATGCCACTGGCGTGACAACCGGAACACCAGAGGTTCGTCCACTCCGGTCCTCTCGTACTAGGAGCAGCCCCTCTCAAATCTCAAACGTCCACGGCAGATAGGGACCGAACTGTCTCACGACGTTCTAAACCCAGCTCGCGTACCACTTTAAATGGCGAACAGCCATACCCTTGGGACCGGCTTCAGCCCCAGGATGTGATGAGCCGACATCGAGGTGCCAAACACCGCCGTCGATATGAACTCTTGGGCGGTATCAGCCTGTTATCCCCGGAGTACCTTTTATCCGTTGAGCGATGGCCCTTCCATACAGAACCACCGGATCACTAAGACCTACTTTCGTACCTGCTCGACGTGTTTGTCTCGCAGTCAAGCGCGCTTTTGCCTTTATACTCTACGACCGATTTCCGACCGGTCTGAGCGCACCTTCGTACTCCTCCGTTACTCTTTGGGAGGAGACCGCCCCAGTCAAACTACCCACCATACACTGTCCTCGATCCGGATAACGGACCTGAGTTAGAACCTCAAAGTTGCCAGGGTGGTATTTCAAGGATGGCTCCATGAGAACTGGCGTCCCCACTTCAAAGCCTCCCACCTATCCTACACAAGCAAATTCAAAGTCCAGTGCAAAGCTATAGTAAAGGTTCACGGGGTCTTTCCGTCTAGCCGCGGATACACTGCATCTTCACAGCGATTTCAATTTCACTGAGTCTCGGGTGGAGACAGCGCCGCCATCGTTACGCCATTCGTGCAGGTCGGAACTTACCCGACAAGGAATTTCGCTACCTTAGGACCGTTATAGTTACGGCCGCCGTTTACCGGGGCTTCGATCAAGAGCTTCGCTTGCGCTAACCCCATCAATTAACCTTCCGGCACCGGGCAGGCGTCACACCCTATACGTCCACTTTCGTGTTTGCAGAGTGCTGTGTTTTTAATAAACAGTCGCAGCGGCCTGGTATCTTCGACCGGCATGGGCTTACGGAGCAAGTCCTTAACCCTCGCCGGCGCACCTTCTCCCGAAGTTACGGTGCCATTTTGCCTAGTTCCTTCACCCGAGTTCTCTCAAGCGCCTTGGTATTCTCTACCTAACCACCTGTGTCGGTTTGGGGTACGGTTCCCAGTTATCTGAAGCTTAGGAGCTTTTCTTGGAAGCATGGCATCAACCACTTCGTCGCCTAAAGGCAACTCGTCATCAGCTCTCGGCCTTGAGATCCCGGATTTGCCTAAGATCTCAGCCTACCACCTTAAACTTGGACAACCAACGCCAAGCTGGCCTAGCCTTCTCCGTCCCTCCATCGCAATAACTGGAAGTACAGGAATATTAACCTGTTTTCCATCGACTACGCTTTTCAGCCTCGCCTTAGGGACCGACTAACCCTGCGTCGATTAACGTTGCGCAGGAAACCTTGGTCTTTCGGCGTGGGAGTTTTTCACTCCCATTGTCGTTACTCATGTCAGCATTCGCACTTCTGATACCTCCAGCAAGCTTCTCAACTCACCTTCACAGGCTTACAGAACGCTCCTCTACCGCATCACCAAAAGGTGATACCCGTAGCTTCGGTGCATGGTTTGAGCCCCGTTACATCTTCCGCGCAGGCCGACTCGACTAGTGAGCTATTACGCTTTCTTTAAAGGGTGGCTGCTTCTAAGCCAACCTCCTAGCTGTCTAAGCCTTCCCACATCGTTTCCCACTTAACCATGACTTTGGGACCTTAGCTGACGGTCTGGGTTGTTTCCCTTTTCACGACGGACGTTAGCACCCGCCGTGTGTCTCCCATGCTCGGCACTTGTAGGTATTCGGAGTTTGCATCGGTTTGGTAAGTCGGGATGACCCCCTAGCCGAAACAGTGCTCTACCCCCTACAGTGATACATGAGGCGCTACCTAAATAGCTTTCGAGGAGAACCAGCTATCTCCGAGCTTGATTAGCCTTTCACTCCGATCCACAGGTCATCCGCTAACTTTTCAACGGTAGTCGGTTCGGTCCTCCAGTCAGTGTTACCTAACCTTCAACCTGCCCATGGATAGATCGCCCGGTTTCGGGTCTATACCCAGCGACTAAACGCCCTATTAAGACTCGCTTTCGCTACGCCTCCCCTATTCGGTTAAGCTCGCCACTGAATATAAGTCGCTGACCCATTATACAAAAGGTACGCAGTCACCTAACAAAGTAGGCTCCCACTGCTTGTACGCATACGGTTTCAGGATCTATTTCACTCCCCTCTCCGGGGTTCTTTTCGCCTTTCCCTCACGGTACTAGTTCACTATCGGTCAGTCAGTAGTATTTAGCCTTGGAGGATGGTCCCCCCATATTCAGACAAAGTTTCTCGTGCTCCGTCCTACTCGATTTCATTGATAAGAGATTTTCGTGTACGGGGCTATCACCCACTATGGCCGCACTTTCCAGAGCGTTCCACTAATCTCAAACCAACTTAAGGGCTGGTCCCCGTTCGCTCGCCACTACTAAGGGAATCTCGGTTGATTTCTTTTCCTCAGGGTACTTAGATGTTTCAGTTCCCCTGGTTCGCCTCTTGCACCTATGTATTCAGTACAAGATACTCAGCTTATGCTGAGTGGGTTCCCCCATTCAGAGATCTCTGGATCACAGTCTGTTTGCCGACTCCCCAAAGCTTATCGCAGGCTACCACGTCTTTCATCGCCTCTGACTGCCAAGGCATCCACCGTATGCGCTTCTTCACTTGACCATATAACCCCAAGCAATCTGGTTATACTGTGAAGACGACATTCGCCGAAAATTCGTTTTGCTCTTTCGAGCCCACAAATTTTACCTTAGCCTGATCCACTACCAGTGAAAGTAGTGTTCAGTCTATTTCTATCACATATCC
>NZ_JAPFCE010000133.1:0-3333 GCF_026240895.1 Pseudomonas sp. DCB_AW | reverse complement strand
CGCAAGGCCGCTCCCACAAGGATCGCGTCGACCTGTAGGAGCGGCCTTGCGTCGCGAAAGGGGCGCGAAGCGCCCCCTATTGCAGACAACACTCCACCAAACCAACCACCATCAGCTCATCTGAATGATGGTCTGCATGATGGTGCTTTCAGTGGAAATGGTCTTGGCGTTTGCCTGGTAGTTGCTCTGCGCCTTGATCAGGTTGACCAGCTCGCCGGTCAGGTCGACGTTCGAGTCTTCCAGCGCGCCGCCGGTGATCTGCCCCAGCGTCCCGGTATCCGGTTGGCCAACAACAGGCACGCCCGATGTGTAGGACTCTTTCCAGGCAGTGCCGCCCACCGGCGTCAGGCCTTGGAGGTTGGCGAAGTTGACCAGTGCGACCTGGCCGATGACCTTGTTCTCACCGTTGGTGAAGTTGGCGAACATGTTGCCGCTGGCATCGATGCTCAGGCCAGACAACTCACCCGTCGCAAAGCCATCTCCGCTCTTGGCGGTCGTGGCGGACGCGGCGTTGTATTGCGTGGTGGCGATCATGTCCAGCTTGACCCCAGAGGCATGCGCGTTGGCGCCGTTGGCGGCCCACACACCTGCAACCGTCTTCTGCGCCGGCACCCAGCCGTCCAAGTTGAAGGTCTTGTCGGCGTTGATGGTGAGCCCACCTGCCACTGCACCCTCGTTCATGAGCGCCGTGTCCAAGGTGCCGTCACTCTTGAACGGCAGCGTGTTTGCCAGCGGGGTGGTCGACATCGGGTCGGCTGGGTTGCGGCCGTCGATGGTGGTATACATGGTCCAGGAGTTAGTACCCGCATCCTTCATGAAGTACTGGTTCATCTGGTGCAGGTTGCCCTGGCTGTCATACACATCGGTGTTGAAGGTGTAGTTGTAGGTCTTGACGTTACCCGGGTCGAACGGCGACTCGGCCGGAGCGGTATCGCTGGACTTGAGGTTGAGCGTCTCAGTGATGCGCCCGGTAGGGTTGGGCGTCAGGTTGGACGTGTCGATCTTCAGGTCGGTCAGCGCGCCCGGGACGACATTGCCATTGCCATCAACCCCATAACCTTGCAGCTTGGCGCCCGACGAGTTGATGACATTGCCTTCCTTGTCGCTGTAGAACATGCCGGCACGGGTGTAGATCTTCGAGCCATTGTCATTCAAGGCGAAGAAGCCGTTGCCGTCGATCGCCATGTCCAGGGCTTGGCCGGTACCGTTGATGTTACCCGGCGTGAACATCTGCGACACCGAAGCGGTTCTCACGCCAGTGCCGACGACCGTCTTGCCGCCGCTGGTGCCGCGGATGGAGTTGGAGTACTGATCCGCGAACTCGGCGCGCGAGGCTTTGAAGCCGGTAGTGGCGACGTTGGCAATGTTGTTGCCAGTGACGTTCAGGGCCTTGTTTGCTGCATTGAGGCCGCTAAGGCCGGTATTGAAAGACATGTGCTACTCCTGTCGTTAGCTTAGGCCCTAGATGCCAATGGTTTGAACTTTGGACAGCGCGACGCTGCCCAGCCCGGCGAGGTTGAGCGTCATTTCGGCGCCGTTGGTACCCATGGTCACGCTGGTGACGGTGGCCGGCAGGTTGGTGGTCATGGCCGTGGACGTGCCATCGATGCTGGCGGTGGCCTTGAAGGTGTAGGTACCCGCCTCCAACGCCTCGCCGTCGTCGTCCAGGCCATCCCAGGTGAAGTCGGCCTTGCCGGCGGCTTTGGAACCCAGGTCCAGGGTGCGCACCAGCTTGTCGTCTTTGTCATAAATGCCGACAGACGTGGCGGTACTCGACGAGGTCAGGTTGACCGACCCTTTCAGCTCTTTGCTGGTGTCGACCAAGGCCTTGTCGGTCTGGACGATCACATTGCGCCCAACCAGCGACGAGGCCTGCAACGCCTGCGAAGACTGGAACGACCCGGCGATGTAGTTCACCGTGTCGTTCAGCGTCTGCATGCTTTCAAGGCTGCTGAACTGCGCCAGCTGCGCAACGAACTCGCCGTTTTCCTGCGGGTCGAGCGGATTCTGGTTTTTCATCTGCGTTACCAGCAACTGCAGGAACGCATCTTTGCCCAGCGCACTGCCGGCAGCGCCGGTGCTGCTGTCGGTCTTGCTGGTCTGCTTTTGCAGCGAGGTCAGGTACGCGCTGCCGACGTCACTGGTGGAATTGGTCGTGGTCATGTCGGCTTCCTATCACTGACCCAAGGTCAAGACTTTCTGCATCATGCTTTTGGCGGTGTTCATCAGTTCGGCGTTGGTCTGGAACGCACGGCTGGCAGAGATCATGTCAGCCATCTCTTCAACCACGTTGACGTTCGGGTAGTAGACGTAGCCGTCCTTGTTCGCCGCGGGGTGGTTAGGCTCGTAGCGCGCCTCCAGATTGCTCTGGTCTTCGACGATGCCTTTGACCTGCACGCCCTGCCCCGCTTCGCCTTGGTCCTCGAACAGCGACTGGCTGGCGCCGCCCTGTGCGTTCTGGAAGGTGGTGGCGAACACCGGGTGGCGGGCACGGTAGGTCTGGTCGATGCTCGACGACACGGTCTCGGCGTTGGCGATGTTCGAGGCCACGGTGTTGAGGCGGGTGTTCTGCGCGCTCATGCCGCTGCCGGCAATGTTGAAAACACTGGAAAGGGACATGGTTACTCTCCGCGCAGGGCCGAAACCAGCCCTTTGAATTTACTGTTGAGCAAGGTGAAGCTGGCCTGGAAACCGATGGCGTTTTCCGCGTAGTTCGATTGCTCGATCTGGGCATCCACGGTGTTCTGGTCGATCGACGGCTGCAACGGCGTGCGGTACTTGAGCGCCTCGTCGCTGAGGGCCAGGCCGTCAGCCTCGATGTGCCGGCTGTTGGTCCGGTCCAGGGCGAAGCGGCCGCTTTGCTGTTTTTCACTCTCGGCGGCGAGCACCGAAGAGAAGTCCATGTCACGCGCCTTGTAGTTGGGCGTGTCGGCGTTGGCGATGTTGTTGGCCAGCACTTCAGCGCGCTGGGCGCGGAAGCCCAGGGCCTTTTCGTGAATGCCAAGCGCCTTGTCGAAACTGATGCTCATGTCGGGGAAACCTTCGGAGGTTGACCGGAGTGTCGTTGGTCAAGGTATAGCAAGGGCTGTGCCAACCGGCTTAAAGGCCGGAAACACGGGGTTGCAAGGGGGATGCTGGCAGGCGGAATGCCAGAAAAGCGGCAAAGTGCTTCCGCTTAGGGAGGGAAAAGCGGCAATCGCCGGGCGGCAAAAGCGGCAAAACAAAATATTGACGTCAGACCATCACGGCCGAATCCAGGCCCGTGTAGGAGCAGCCTTGTGCTGCGAAGAGGCCGGTGAAGCCACAGTAGATTTACTGCACTTGCACCGGCCT
>NZ_JAPFCE010000132.1:0-3614 GCF_026240895.1 Pseudomonas sp. DCB_AW | reverse complement strand
GGTGCTGTGGAAGATCTTCTGCAGTTCGGCGTCGAACAGGGCCGGGTCGGTGTAGAGGGAGGTGTGGACGCGGTCGGGCTGGACCAGCTCGGCCGGGTCGACCGTCAGGTTGACGGCGGGGATCAGGTTGCTCACGGTATCGTCCTCGACTCAGGCGCGCTGGATGATCAGTTCGCGGCCGACACGGGCCTCGACCTTGGCGTAGCGCCACAGCTTGTACGGCCCCTCGCCCACCGCCGTGCAGCGGAACAGGTTGCAGGCGGCGTGCACGGTCTCGATGTCCGGTACGTCGGCCAGCAGGTAGGTGGTCCAGGGGAAGCCGTCGGACGGGCCGACCATACCTTGGTCATCGTCCATGTTGCCCAGCACGTTCACCCCGGTCAGGTCGTGAATGCCATTCCACATCGCGCTGAAGGCGGCCCACACCTGCAGCTGCTCCTCACGGGGGGCATCGAAGAAGTTCTGGTTGATGCCCATGCAGAACAGCACACGCAACGCTTTCTTATCGCTCATGACAAAATTCCCGAAAGTTACAGGTAGCCCGGAAGGGGCTGTTTACCGAAGAACATCGCACCGGCGTTCTGGTACGTGACGTCGCCCATGAAGGCGTGCTGGGTCACCACCTGCGCATCGTTGACGCAGCGGGCCAGCGGGCTTTCGTTGTAGATGCCGGTCATGCCCGAGAGCATCTGCGCACTGCGCGCCACTTCAGCGGCCACACGGGCGGCATGGGTGGAGGACAGGCGCAACAGGTTGGTGACGTCGACCGGTACCGGATCGCCCGCCAGCACGTGCTCCCAGGCACGTTCGATGGACTCGTAGAAGAACGCGCGCGCCGAGCGCAGCGCCGCCTCGGCCTTGGCCACATCGACCTGGGCCAGCGGCCGGTCGGCCAGTGCCGGGGCGCCGGTCACCGAGATGCGCCCACTGGCCATGCCTGACAGTTCGTCCAATGCAGCGCGGGCAATGCCCAGCCCGACCACCGAGAGCACCTGGGTGGCGAACGACAGCGATGGGTAACGGAAGAACGGCTCGTCCAGGTTGGGCTTGCCGCCGCGCACGAAGGTCCACTGCTCGCCCACCACCACGTCCTCGACCACCAGGTCGTGGCTGCCAGTGCCGAGCAGGCCGACGGTGTCCCAGGTTTCTTCGATGCGCGCCTGCTGGCGCGGCATCACGGCCAGGCGTGGCAGGTCGAGCTTGTCGCCATTGCGCGGGGCAATCCCGACCCCCACGATGTCCGCGCCCATGGACCCGCTGGAGTACTTCCAGCGGCCGTTGACCTTGAAGCCTCCGGGCACGATCTCGGCCGGTTGTGGCGGGAAGATGCCCCCGGCAAACACCGTGTCGGGGCTGTTGCCGTAGATCTCGGCGATGGTCTCCAGCGGCAGCGCCGCCAGGTACACGGGGCTCATGCCGAAGCTGGCCACCCAGCCGGCAGAGCCGTCTGCATGGGAGATGCGTTCGATCATTTCACAGAAGGCCCCCGGCGAGCACTCAAGCCCACCAAAGCGCTTAGGCACCAAGGCGCGGTACACGCCATGGGCCTTGAAGGCGTCGATCACATCGCGGGATATGTAGCGCTGGCGGTCGAACTCACCGAGGCGAGCACGATCACGAACACCGTCAAGCAAGGCCTCGAAAGCAGGGCCAGAGGCGAGCGCCGACACAGGCGCGGCACGCAGGCAAAGCGAATCCATGGACATTCTCCGTCTCAGGCGCGGTTTTTGTACTGATGCTTGTGGGGGGCGTTGGCTGGGCTCGTGGAAGGCAAGCACTGGCCATACAGAGGGGCGAAGGCTGGTTCGGGCGGCATGGTCTGTCTCTCTTGTTTTAGGTGCCGGTGACAAATATTTGCGGCGATTTACGTGAATTGTCAATTGAATTTTCACGCTAAATCAGGAGAAAAATTTGCCTATCCCTAACGGATAAACCCTCTAAAAATTGGCTATCTACATGATTTAAATGGATTTATACGACTTCAAAAACCGGTTTCAACGCGCCTAAAAAAACTAACGACCAGCGCCGATATTACGAAAAATTTTTAGCGCCTTTTTCACATGATTTCGGACAGAAAAAAACGCGTGTACGATGGCCTGGCATGGAGCGCGACAACGCCGGCCACCCACGCCGAGCACACAAAAAAAACAAGCCAACGCCCCACCAGGATGGATGGGGACACGCCAATGCCTGCCGTGATTACCCCCGAGGTCGAGGTCATGCCCACCCGCCATATCGATCTGCAGGACCACCGCCTGCGCTACCTGCACCTGAGCCATGACAAGGGCTCCATGCGCGCCGCTGCCGAAGCCCTCGGCGTCGCCACCTCATCGGTCAGCCGGCAGATCGCCCGGCTGGAAGAAGAACTGGGCATCGAACTGGTGCGCCCCGGCACCCACCGCATCAGCCTGACTGCCGCGGGCGAGGCTGCCGTGGACTACTACATCGAACGCATTCGCCAACACGCGCTGCTGGTCGACCGGCTGGACGAATTGCGAAGCCGCCAGCAAGCCTCGACGGTGATCGCCATCGGCGAAGGCCTGCTGGGGGCCCGGGCGATCAATTCGTTGCAGGGCTTTTTGCACGCGCACAATGCGCACAAGGCCGAGATCATCAGCGCCCCGTCCTTGGAGGTGCAGCGCATGGTGATGAACGACGAGGCGCACCTCGGCGTAGTCTTTGCGCCTAACGCGTCGGCCCGCCTGACGCGCCTGTTCAGCCTGGCGCAGCCATTGCGGATGATTGTTCACCGTGACAGCCGGATGGCCGAGCGCTCCACGGTCAGCCTCGCCGAAGTGGCCCGCGAATCACTGGTGCTGCCCGGCGCCAACTTCCGCGTGCGGGAGCTGGCGGATGCCGCCTGCAAGGACCAGCCGTTCGCCATCGTGCCCACCCTCACCTCCAACTCCCTGGCGGTGATTCTGGACTTCGTTCGGTCGGGGCTGGGCGCCACCTTGCTGGCCGAACTGCCGATCATCGACGAGCTCAAGAACGGCACCTTCAAGGCCCTGGCCATCGATTGCGAAGCGATGAATGCGACCGATATCCAGATTGTTACGCGCCGTGGGCGAACCTTGGATGGCATGAGCCGGGAATTGGCGACGGAGATGGCCAAGGCGGTGCGGATGGCGTTGTGATCTTGGTGCTTGTCTTATGAGATGCAGCGCCTATGAGATCGCGCGCCGCCCGCGCGGCGCTTCGCAGCACAAGGCTGCTCCTACATCTGTTTCGGGCCAATTATTCCTGTGACATGGGCGCGCGCCCCCCCTTTGCGCCCGTCTCACCTGTAGGAGCAGCCTTGTGCTGCGAAGCGCCGCGCGGGCGGCGCTCGATGTCCGCCCCCACAAAAAAACAACGCCATACGCAATGCCACCCCCCATTGCAAAAAACGCAACAACATTGATCCCCCCTGTCATTGAGCCCCACCCCCCTGCCCTTTAGCGTTGCTCCCATAAGAAAACGCCCCATAGGTGACCCCCGTGAGCAACCTGATCCCTGCCGTCAACCTGACGGTCGACCCGGCCGAGCTGGTCCAGCCCGACCGTGTCCACACCTCCCTCTACACCGACCCGGCCCTGTTCGACGCCGAACTGCAGAAGATCTTCCACAGCACA
>NZ_JAPFCE010000131.1:0-3993 GCF_026240895.1 Pseudomonas sp. DCB_AW | reverse complement strand
GGGCCTGGTCAAATCCTGCGTGCTGATTCTCGAGGACCAGCTGGTTATTGCAGTAGGCCTCGAACAGATTCTGGCAGATGCGCTGGTCGAAGACGTAATTACCGCAAGCTCCGAAGCCGAGACGATGGCCTCTTCGCAGCACAAGGCTGCTCCTACACAAAGCTAGGGCCGCATTAGGCGGCCCTGGCATCCATCACTTGGCTATCTGGATCTTCGGCGCCCACTGCAGCCATTGATCCTCTGCCTTGTCGAACAGGGCAAAGGTTTGTTGCGGCCGCGCCGGGTTGCCCATCTGCTCACCATCCGGGGTGGCAAAGGCAATACCGCCATCGATCAGTGTCTCCAGCGACTCGGTACGCACCGTAGCGCCCTTCAACAGCCCCCAATCGAAGCCAAAGCCACTGCTGTTCCAGAAGCGGCTGCCGCTGCGCACCAATGCGGCATAGCGCGGCTCGATAAGGATATGGATCAGCACGCGGTCGGCGCTCTGGCCCAGCTCGAAGCCTGTCACCTTGCCGACTGCAACTTCACGGTAGGTCACCGGCACACCCGGCTTGATCGAGCCACGCCGCGGCGCACTGAGCGTCAACGGCAAGCCCACCTCAGGGCCAGCCACCTCTGGGGCATCTGCCAGGGCAATGAAATCACGCTGCGTGCCTCTGTCTTTGGCCGCCGGCTGCACTTCCAGGTATTGCCCACCAATCAAGGTGTCGAGGTTTTCAGTGCGCACCAGGCCCAACGCAGGCTTGACCACCCAGAACTGGGTGCCGACCCGGGCAATACGCTCCGCCGCTTCGGTAATGCGTGCCCGCAACAGCACCGCCTGCAAGTCCGCGGTCAGGTCGACGCTTTCGATACTGCCAACGTCCAGGCCACGGAAGCGGATCGGCGTGCCTGGCTTCAAGCCATCGGCACGGTCGACACGAATGGTGATCAAGGTACCCGCACGATTGACCGCCTCCTCGCTGTCATGCAGGCGGAAGCGTGGAATATGACGCTTGAGCGCCACATCAGGCCTTGGCGTGTCGAAGGCGATACCGCCAGCCATCAGGGTTTGCAGTGATTCACTTTTGATCTTGATGCCCGACAACCCACCGGTCAGGGTAATACCACTGACATTCCAGAAGCGCGACGAGCCGTTGACCAGCTTCTCGTACTCCTTCTCGATGTGCACACCGATCAGGATGCGGTTGCTGTTGCGGGCGAACTGGTAGCTCTGCACGCTACCCACTTTCACCTGGCGATACATCACCGGGCTACCGACTTCCAACGAACCCAGGGTATCGGCGAACAGCACCATGTGCAGGCCCGGTGCCTTGAGGTCCAGCGGCGGCGCCTTGGGCCGAGCTTCGAACTCACGCAGCGGCTTGGCGCCCTTCTCGCCGGGGCGAATGGCAATGTAGTTACCTTTTACCAAAGCCTCCAGGCCTGTGATGCCCGCCAGCGAGATGGACGGTTTGACCACCCAGAACTGCGTCCCTTCGACCAGGTAGTCCTCGGTCAGCGGGTCGAGTGTAAGCTCGGCCATGGCGCTGCCGAGGTTATCTTCCATCTTCAGCGCTTTCAGCGAGCCGACCTGTATGCCTTTGTACATCACCGGCGTGCGGCCAGCCTGCAGGCCTTCGTAGTCACTCAGCTTGACCTTGATGCGGATGCCGGCCTGGGCAGCATCGAAGTCTTCGTACAGGCGGAACGGCAGGCTGGGGTCGGTTGGCGGGCTGTCCTTGCGGTATTCCGGTGTCGCGAAAGCAATACCGCCGGCGACGATGCTTGAGAGCGACTCGCTGCGCACCTTCACGCCCGACAGGCTGGCATCGATACTGATGCCGCTGGCATTCCAGAAACGCGTGTGTTTGCGCACCAGGCTGGCGTAGGCAGGCTGGATGAATACCTTGACCTCGACCGTATCCTGATCATCGGAAAGCCGGTAGCTCTTCACCCGGCCGACCTGAATCTGCTTGTAGAAGACCGGGCTGTCGCGGTTGAGCGACCCCAATCGATCGGCCTTGAGCGTCAGGTGCAAGCCGGGCTCACTGTCGGACAAGGGCGGCGCCGTGGACAAGGCGGTAAAGCGCTTGGCCTTCTCCCCTTCGCCAGGGCTGACGGCGATGTAGTTACCCGAGACCAAGGTTTCCAGGCCGGAAATACCCGCCAGGCTGACGCTTGGCTTGACCAGCCAGAAGCGCGTACCGGTTGTCAGGTGTGGTTCTGCCGCCTTGTTCATCTCAATGGTGGCGATCACCCCCTGGTTGTCACCCTTGGCGTCCAGCACCAGGGACGTCACCTTACCGACCGGCATGCCCTTGTAGATAACTTCGGTCTTGTTGGCGACGATCCCTTCACCGGTAGTGAAACGAACTTCGATTTCTACACCCGCATCCCGATACGCCTGCCATGCCAACCAGCCGCCGATCATCAACGCAATCAGCGGCAGAATCCAGATGGCCGACCAGTTCGAGGCTGGGCGGGTTTTTGCCGTAGGCAGGTCACTCATGGTCGTCATCCGACTCCGTGTTATCCCAAATCAGTCGGGGATCGAAAGTTAAAGCAGCGAGCATCGTCAGGATCACCACAGTGGCAAAGGCGACAGCACCCAGGTTGGCTTCGACACTGGCTATTCGGCCGAAATTCACTACCGCCACCAGAATGGCGATGACGAAAATATCGAGCATGGACCAGCGTCCGATGAATTCGATGAAGCGGTACATCAGGATCCGCTGGCGCGCAGAAAGCGGCTGTCGGCGTTGAACGGAGTACAACAGCAAGCCGATGCCTACCAGCTTGAAGGTGGGCACCAGGATACTGGCAATGAAGACCACCGCCGCAATGGGCACCATGCCGTGCTTGAGCAGGGTGATGACGCCCGACATGATGGTATCGGGGCTGCCCTGGCCGAGCGTGCTGACGGTCATGATCGGCAACAGATTGGCAGGGATGTACAGAATGGAAGCCGCAATCAACAGCGCCCAGGTACGCACGATGCTGTTGGGTCGACGGTCATGCACGATGGCGCCACAGCGCGTGCATGTCTGCGAGGCGCTGTCGGCCTCCTGCCTGTTCAGTTCGTGACACTCATTGCAGACAAGGATGCCTGCATCAATCGCCCGCATGGAGATCCTCCCCGGAAAGCGCACTCCAGATCTGATGCGGTGACATCACCACTTCAAGCCACACCTGAATCAATAACAAACTGATGAAGCAGAATAGGCCCAACCCGATGGTCAACTCGGCCAGGTCCACCAGTTTGACGATCGCAACCAGCACGCCCATGAAGTAGACCTCGAGCATGCCCCAGTCGCGCAGATGGTGATAGATGCGATAGCACAACAAGCCATAGCTGCGCCCTACATCCAGGCGAATGCTCAGCAGCACCGCCAACTGGCACAGCAGTTTTGCCAGGGGAATGGCCATGCTGCACAGGAAAACCACGACGGCCACGCCACGCATTTCGGAGTTGTAGAGGCCTAAGACGCCACTCCACACCGTATCGTCGGACGTCTGGCCAAGCAGGTGCAGCTGCATGATCGGCAGGAAATTAGCCGGCACGAACAGCAAGAGGGCGGTGAGCACCAGGGCTAGGCTACGGTTGACCACGTTGTGCCGGTGGGCGTAAAGCTCATAGCCGCAGCGCGGGCATTGGGCCTTTTCGTCATGCTGCAGCACGGGTTTGCGCATCAACAGGTCGCATTCGTGGCAAGCAACGAGTTCGTCCAGCGGCAATTGGGCCAGTGCTTCGGGTTCGACAGGGTTGGGCATATCGAGCTTCTGAATGGATGCGTGGGCTCTATTCTAGTGATCTGGCTCAAAATGTGGGAGGCGACTATTGACCGGTGTGCAACTGCAGGTTCCCGCCGGTGTTGAGGCCTGGAAAAGACAAAACCCCTACCTGCTCGCGCAGATAGGGGTTTTGCGAAATGAATCTTGACGATGACCTACTCTCACATGGGGAAACCCCACACTACCATCGGCGATGCATCGTTTCACTACTGAGTT
>NZ_JAPFCE010000130.1:0-4012 GCF_026240895.1 Pseudomonas sp. DCB_AW | reverse complement strand
AGGTGATCATTGAGGGTCCACTCGGCATAGATATCCAGTTCGCGTCCGTCCACATTGCCCAGGCTGCGATCGATGGTGTCGAAATGGAACCCCATCACGCCAAGGTTCAACGTCGGCGTCGGGCTGAGGGCATGATCCTGAGATCTGTGTGGGAGCGGGTTTACCCGCGAAGAGGCCAGCACAGGCAACAGATGTAGCTGACACTGATTTCATCCAGCAATTGCAAATTGCTCTTATTCAAACATCCCCACTTTGCTAAGCTTGCACGCCGGTTTTTCGCTCACGCCCAGGATCCTTGATGTCCTCGTCGCTGTTCAGACTCTCTCCCCTGCTGCTGGCCTTTGCCCTCGCCGCCTGTGACGACGCCCCGCGTTTCACCCAGGCAGAGCCCGGCGAAGCGCTGTCGGGTGGCAAGGCGACGGTGCAGCGCAGCGATCGCAATGCCTATTCCCTGCCCTCGGCCAACCTTTCGCCCGAGCGGCGCCTGGACTTCGCCGTCGGCAACAGTTTTTTCCGCAACCCCTGGGTGATCGCCCCGTCCACCACCACCGCGCGTGATGGCCTCGGCCCGCTGTTCAACACCAATGCCTGCCAGAACTGCCACGTACGCGATGGCCGCGGCCACCCACCCGAGCTCAATGACAGCAACGCGGTGTCGATGCTGGTGCGCCTGTCGATCCCCGACCAGCCTTACCTGGCCAAGGTGGTCGAGCGCCTGGGCGTGGTCCCCGAGCCCGTGTACGGCACCCAGTTGCAGGACATGGCTATCCCCGGCGTGGCGCCGGAGGGCAAGGTCCGCGTGACCTACGCCAACCAGGCCGTCACGTTCAAGGACGGCCACCAGGTCGAGCTGCGTCGGCCCAGCTTGCAGATCACCCAGCTGGGCTACGGGGCAATGCACCCTGACACCCGCTTCTCGGCCCGCGTTGCGCCGCCGATGATCGGCCTCGGCCTGCTCGAAGCCATCCCCGAAGCCGACATCCTGGCCAACGAAGACCCGGACGACCGCAACCGCGACGGCATCCGCGGCCGAGCCAATCGGGTCTGGGATGACGCCCAGGGCAAGACCGTGGTGGGCCGCTTCGGCTGGAAAGCCGGGCAACCCAACGTCAACCAGCAGAACGTCCATGCGTTTGCCGGCGACATGGGCCTGACCTCCACCCTGCAACCCAAGGACGACTGCACCGCAGCGCAAGTCGACTGCCTGGCCGCGCCCAATGGCGATGGCATGGGGGGCGAAAAGGAAGTCAGCGACAACATCCTGCGCCTGGTCACCTTCTATACCCGCAACCTGGGTGTGCCTGCCCGTCGTGACGTGGGTGCGCCGCAGGTGCTGGCAGGCAAGAACCTGTTCTTCCAAGCCGGTTGCCAGGGCTGTCACACCCCGCAGTTCACCACCGCCGCAAACGCGGCCGAACCTGAGCTGGCCGGCCAGGTGATCCGCCCCTACAGCGACCTGCTGTTGCATGACATGGGGCCGGGCCTGGCCGATGAACGTACCGAATTCGCGGCCAATGGCCAGGACTGGCGCACCCCGCCGCTGTGGGGCATTGGCCTGAGTGAAACGGTCAGTGGCCACAGCCAGTTCCTGCACGACGGCCGCGCCCGCAACCTGCTCGAAGCCGTGCTCTGGCACGGTGGCGAAGCCGAAGCGGCACGTAATTTCGTCCTCACCTTCAATGCCGAGCAGCGTGCCGCGCTGCTGGCTTTCCTGAACTCACTTTAAAACGCGCAAGGAGCCGGGCATGTTCCGACCCAAACTGTTGTTCACCAGCCTCGCCGCACTCGCCCTCGGTGCCTGCTCGCCGCAGGACCCGCAAGCCGTGACCTCCGCCGCCATCGCCAAGCAGGTGATCCTGCCGACCTACAGCCGCTGGGTCGAAGCCGATCGCCAGCTGGCCGTCAGCGCCCTGGCCTATTGCGAAGGCAAGGCGAACCTGGACACCGCCCGCGCCGACTTCCTCACTGCGCAAAAAGCCTGGGCCGAGCTGCAACCGTTGCTGGTCGGCCCGTTGGCCGAAGGCAACCGCGCCTGGCAGGTGCAGTTCTGGCCCGACAAGAAGAACCTGGTCGGCCGCCAGGTCGAGCAGTTGGTCAACGGTGACAAACCCGTCGACGCCGCTGCCCTGGGCAAGGCCAGCGTCGTGGTGCGCGGCCTGTCGGCTTACGAGTACATCCTCTTCGACAGCAAGCCAGACGTTGCCACGGCAGAGCAGAAAGCCCGCTACTGCCCACTGCTGGTGGCCATCGCCGAGCACCAGAAGGCCTTGGCCGAAGAGATCCTCAAGGGCTGGAACAGCACCGACGGCATGCTCTCGCAGATGACCAAGTTCCCCAACCAGCGCTACGCCGATTCCCACGAGGCCATCGCCGACCTGCTGCGCGCCCAGGTCACCGCCCTGGACACCCTGAAGAAGAAGCTTGGCGCCCCCATGGGCCGCCAGAGCAAGGGCATTGCCCAGCCGCTGCAGGCCGAGGCCTGGCGCAGCCACGCTTCGCTCAAAAGCCTGGAGGCCAGCCTCAAGGCCGCCCAGGCGGTCTGGGTCGGGGTCGACAACAAAGGCCTGCGTGGCCTGTTGGGCAGCGACCAGAAAGCCTTGGCAGACAAGATCGACGACGCCTACGCCACCGCGCTCAAACAGCTGGCCGACAATCAGAAAACCCTCGGCGAGTTGCTGGCCGACGACGCCGGCAAGCAGACCCTCAACCAGATCTACGACAGCCTCAACGTTGTCCACCGCCTGCACGAAGGCGAGCTGGCCAAGGCGTTGAACATCCAGCTGGGCTTCAATGCCAACGACGGTGACTGATCATGCTGCGACGCCAGGCCCTCAAACTCGGTAGCGTACTGCTCAGCGCCCTCACCCTGGGCGGCTGGAGCCTGTTCCGCAACAAAGGCAGCGAACCCCTGCTGCTCTCGGCGCGCGACGACGGCGATGGCAAGCATTACGCCGTCGGGTTCCGCCTGGACGGCACCCAGGTGTTCAGCACCCAGGTTGCCCAGCGTTGCCATGCCATCATCAACCACCCAACGCTGCCGATCGCCCTGTTCGTCGCCCGCCGCCCAGGTACCGAAAGCTACCTGGTCGACCTGCGCGATGGGCGGCTGCTGCAAACCGTGGTCTCGCAGCCCAACCGCCACTTCTACGGCCATGCGGTCATCCACAAGGGCGGGGAATGGCTGTACACCACCGAGAACGACACTACCGACCCGGGTCGCGGCGTGCTCGGTGTCTACCGTTTCGAAGGCGAACGCCTGGTGCACAGCGGCGAGCTGTCGACCCACGGCATCGGCCCGCATGAAGTGGCCTGGCTGCCGGACGGGGAAACCCTGGTGGTGGCCAACGGTGGCATCCGCACCGAGGCCGAAAGCCGCGTGGAGATGAACCTCGACGCCATGCAACCAAGCCTGGTCCTGATGCAGCGCGACGGCACCCTGCTGAGTAAAGAAACCCTCGCCCAGCAGATGAACAGCGTGCGTCACCTGGCAATTGGCGACGACGGCACCATTGCCGCCTGCCAGCAATTCATGGGCGACGCCGACGAAACCGCCGAGCTGCTGGCAATCAAGCGCCCGGGCGAGCCGTTCAAGGCCTTCCCCGTGCCGGAGCGGCAGTTGCAGGCCATGGCCCAGTACACCGCCAGCGTGGCGATTCACAGCGACCTGCGGCTGGTGGCGCTGACGGCGCCGCGGGCCAACCGGTTGTTTGTCTGGGACCTGGACAGCGGCGCGGTCAAGCTGGATGCGCCGATGCCAGATTGCGCCGGGGTTGGCGCGGTGAAGGATGGCTTTGTCGTCACCTCCGGGCAGGGGCGTTGCCGGTTCTACGATTGCCGCAAGGCTGAGCTGATCGGGCAACCGATGGACCTGCCTTCCGGGTTCTGGGACAACCACCTGCACCTGGCCTGATTATCACCGGCCTTGTAGGAGCGGCCTTGCGTCGCGAAAGGGCTGCGTAGCGGCCCCAGCAATTTCTGCATTAACGCTGAGATCCTGGGGCCGCTACGCAGC